>JAYZHS010000168.1:0-3937 GCA_036166315.1 Fidelibacterota bacterium | reverse complement strand
ATATATCTAATGATTGTTATTGCATTTATAGATTAAATTTTTTTATGAGTTAAACAATAGCCCTTTTCTGTCAGGCAGCCATATGGCGACTTGGAGGATTATGGGTTAAGGTCTATTGTAGAACCTCTATGAATTACCGATGAAGTAGTATTACTTGTTTTAGTACCTTCAATAGTTTCTGTTTTATTACCAAGTATTTTACTTGTATAATTACCAGCCACTTTTAAATTATAATCGCCACCGCTGTTTACATTGATATTGCCTTCTACGGTGACCAGATTAATATTACCTTTATCTACTTGTATATTAATATTTGAATTCGGACCTATTTGTATATCGTAATGGTTATTGGCCGATCCGCTTTTATTGATATAGACTTTATGGCGGCCGTCTATTGATATATCTGACTGGCCTTCTATGGCGGCTTGACTCTTACCTAATGTTATGTTATAATGGTCGCCTTTGATTATTTCAGTTTTTGTACCATCAGGAGATATTTCATAAGACGTTCCAGTTTTATGCGCCTGATATATTCTCTCATTGTCTAGTGTATCATCATACTCCATAAGGTGGCCGCTTTCACTTTCGTATACGTGATTATATGGATAGATTGTGCCATATGGAATTTCTGGCTGGGACCATTGGTCGCCATCGGAGGCAAATATATCAGAATCATCAGCGGCCTTTAATGCGTTAAAGTCTGCTGTCGGTATATTTGTTTTACGTACTGCTTTACGCAAAGTTAACGAACCGTGAGGCAAGTCAGGATTGTTAATCGCCAGTCTATTTACATCTGGCTCATTTTTGTATTTAGGATAGATACCATTTGGATCATTGAAACCTAAAAAATCTATAGAATAATCCATTGGATGGCCAGGCATACTGCCAATTACAACTGGCTCTTGGCAACTATCACCATCTCTAAAATATCCAAAGACCCAGGCCCCTTCAACCAAAAAGCTTGGCGACTGGCCTAGTCCGCTTACGCCTGGCGATGTAGATGGCATAATAACTTGCGCCCAAGGTAAATCTTCCGTTGGCAACTCACTAGTACCTTGCGTATGATGGCCAAGACAACGTACTCGCACACGGCCAGTTTTCTGTGGATCTTTTCTATCTTCTACTACGCCAGAGAACCAGATAAAATCATTCCGTCCTAAAAAGTTATTGTCTTTCATAAAAAATTCCTATATTTGTTTTCTTTTAAAAAGCCGCATATACGCATTACGAAACTATTTAGAATACCTTTACGCACCTCGTCTAAAATAGATTGCGTGTAATGGCGACTACGCAGGCCCCCATTGCGTACCTTTGCGCTGACTTTGCGTAAGTCTGTTAAATCTCGGAGACTACATTGGACACCATAGATATGCTGGCGTATAGACTTTGATTGTTTCAGTATTGCTCTGATATAATCTAGTTCTCTCACAAAGTCAAGCGAATACCATAGATGTTCTCTAAATGTTCTCTCTATCATATTGTATCTATCTGTCATATGTTCTATTATGGCCAGCTGATATAGTCTTACACGCCTAGCCTCTGGAAACGGCGAATCTCTAAAAATTTTCGAGTCTCTCGGAAAGTCTGCAAGTTTAGTCATATTAGATATACTCCAATAATCCACCTGTAGATAATATAGTCTTATCTTCTTCGTATATATTAGAGTTCTTTCCTTTCTTATCTTGCGTGGATTTATAGTCTATTTCCTTCGGATAAGGGGTCTGGACGCTGTCCTTGAAGCAATTAAGTACTTGCTCATACCTTCCAGAAGAAGTTGATATTAGGTGTTTTACTCTAGTTATTAGATATCTTCCACTATCGTATGGATTCATTTCTTGTTTCTTATTGTGACCTAAAGGTGTCATCATAGGTACATCAAATCTAATAATATCTCCTGGTATTAATAAACTATTACCATATACTAATAGGTCTAAATTTCTATTCTTGATTGTCGCTATTTGTGATATCTTATGCTGTAAATTAAAATTACTTGCTGGATCTGCTGATTCAAACTGATTGTGTTTTTTACTTGTTTCTGATTTCAACATATGTTTAGAACCAGGAGTTTCGTATAATGCTCTTAATCCATCTATTTTATATTCAGGTATTACCATTTTATCTTTTGGTCTTTTTCCATTATCGTGTTCAGTATGAAAATGCTTACCAAATTGTTCTTTGTAATTGTAATTATGATATTTGTATTTCTTATAAAAAGCATCGTGGGTTATTAATAGGCTTGCAAATTGACCAGCATTAATACCTTCCAATACACTAACAGGATTTGTAAAATCATATTTAATAACACTTCTCATATCAAATCTAACTGGTCTTACATCTACAGTATGGTGTCTAACATTCATCACTTGATATTTGTAATGCCATTTCTCTGGTCTGGCAATTGCACCACCCATTGCCATCATTGATTCAAAACTTCTTAAAAAATATCCTTGGTGTGTTTCATAGAATAAGTATCCTGCGTTGTCATATAACGCTGATTGTGTATACTTTGCCATTTGGCGTATTGCTGAAAATGGTTTTAATGATGGACAAACATATTTTGTATTTGTTCTACTTGGTTCATAGTATAATGGTTTTTTAGTATCCAATCCTTGATACTTTTGTCTTAATATTGTATTAACATTGGTCTCTAATGGTTTATCAAAAGCGCTGAATACTCTAGTTATTCCATTTGTATATGATTCAGTAGAGCAAAAATGTATTGTGTATGCTTGACCTTTTGGATTCTTTTCATCTACTCTAACCTCTTCTATTTTATGTATTTGAAATGGATAACCATCACCTTCTACTGCATTTATACCAGGAGTTCCTGGTGTGCTAAATTTTAAATTCAATTTCTCCATTCCTGTAATAGGTAATACCGTTCTAACATCTTGGGTATCGTATACAGTTATAGTACCCATAATAGTAGGAGAAAATATATCTTCTATAACTTCTATTGTTAATATGATACCTTTAATATCCATTCTATACGGTTCATTTTCTTCTCCGTGTATTCTGTAGGATATTATTTCTGCTGTGTCTAACTGGTATGCTCCAGCTTGTGTTATTTGGTGTGGATTTGACATATCATTATTTTCTAATCAACTTTCTAAATTCTGAAACGAATGCTGATAGATATTGAGGTTGTAATATTTGTATTTGTCTTTTCTCATCTTGGATTCTTCTCTCATATTCAGCATTTGAAACTGCTTGTGCTCCAATAGTAGTACTATTAACCTCAATCATATGAGAATAGTCTCCAGGACCTTGACTTTCTGTTTCACCACTAGATTGTGGTTTCTCATAATGATGTATTGCGTCAGGATTTGTATATTTTTCACTAACGTATTTTTGGAATGAATACTCATCTAAAGGCCAATCATAAAATCTGTTTACAATATTATTCAATAAACAAATTACCCAAAAATAATCTGTATTACCATATACTTTATATGCAACTGATTCAGGACTATCTCCACTATCTATATCAAATTTATCCAACATAGATAAATTATCTTTCATTTTAGACCTTACTTTTATTCTACGAAATATATCTGGAACTAATTTAAAATTGTCATTACCTTTAAGGTCATATAACATTTTAGGAAATTGTTGAAAATAAGCAGACATTAAAATCCTCTATAAATTTTATCTTTAGTCATTATTTCTAGTTAAGTAAATTTCAATGACAATGAATAGGTTACTGGAGCTGCACCTTTTGAATCAGGTTTAAATGTACTATATTGATTTTCTGGTCCATATCCTACATCAACACCTGTACATACACATCTTGATATTTTTTTTATGTTTTGTTTAGTTTTATCTAAATGATCATTTGTTATTTCAAAGTCACTAGGTTTTTTAAATAAACGACCACCTGCTGTATTGAAATCTAAATCTGGATGTGAGTGATATTTAAATAAAAATATAATATCCT
>JAYZHS010000167.1:0-3733 GCA_036166315.1 Fidelibacterota bacterium | reverse complement strand
TTAAGAAATTCCAAATAGCGTAGCACCAAGCCTTGTGAGTCAGAATATTGTATAATATTCACTGCAATATAGCTGAGAAGATAGGTTGAAGACCTATTATCCCGTGCTAGAGTGTGGCTACTCTAGGCTATTGGATAGGGAGTATAGCGAGAGTTATGCTCCCGACCTAATTTTTTTTTAATTTTTAAGTAAAAAGACTAGACGGCGACTAGACGGCGATTTATACTAAAGTGCCCGTATGTAGAAGCCAAAAACATAAACACAATAACTTATAGGAGTTTATACAATATATGGATAGTAAACAAACATTACTAGAAATAATGCCTAAATACTCAGACCAATTAAAACACGAAAAAGAAATGGCTGAGCTAGGTAAACACAGAACAAACAAAAGACGAGTCTCTCACGTTGAGCGTGAAGAGGAGTCTGTTACGAGCTATGGTAAAGTTATGGTAGCCAACACAATCAGACCTTTAGCCAATGCGATAGCTGAGTATATACAAGAGACAGCTAAGAAGACTATAGGAAAACCACCTATTGCTTTTGTTAAGATGTGCGAAGTCCCACCTGAAATACTTGCTCTAATCACGGGTAAGCATATAATCAATACAATTACACAATACAAACCTTTAACTGCTACTTGCATTAGTCTTGGTGGTAAGATTGAGACTGAGATAGCTTTGAAGAACTTTAAGTTTTTAAATCCTGAGCTTTATGAAGCTGTTAAACAAGATTTAGATAAAAGGTCTTGGAACTATACTTATAAAAGAAGAAAATTAAGAGAGAGTGCTAAGCGTGGAATAGTTAAATGGGAAGAATGGACTACACCTGAGAAATTGCACGTTGGATTAAAACTAATTGAGATGTTAATTATCTCAACGGGATTAATTGAAATTGGTATGGAAACTATCAATCATAAAAAAGCTAAGATTATTAAACAGACTCATAAGACTAGAGAATGGATTAAGAATAGAAATAGCTTTAATGAACTTTTGAATCCTGAGTATCTTCCAACAGTTTTACAACCTAAGATGTGGAGCTCAGTAGTTGGTGGCGGATATTGGACTAAGGAATTACCTGAGTTGGATTTAGTAAAACAAAAAAATAAACAATTTAAGAGAGAGCTTGAAAACTTTGATATGCCTGAAGTTTATAGTGCAATCAATATAATGCAAAGTACACCTTTTAAAGTTAATAAGTTTGTTTTAAATGTTATGCAAAAGGCTTGGGACAATGGGGACGCTATTGGTGGTATGCCACCTAATAGAAATTTAGATATACCAAACAAGCCTCACGACATAGAGACAAATAAAGACTCAAGAAGAGATTGGAAGAGAAGAGCTGTTATCGCTCATACTGAAAATGCTCGTATGTTTTCTAAAAGATTATTGTATGCTAAAATAATTTGGTTAGCTCAAAAGTTTAAAGACTATGCGACATTATATTATCCTTTACAATTTGATTTTAGAGGAAGAGCTTATTGTGTCCCTGCATTTTTAAATTATCAAAGTATTGGTGGAGCTAAGGCGTTGCTTTTATTTTCTAATGGTAAAGAAATAACTGAAGAGAATAGAGGTGAGTTTTGGTTAGCCGTACACGGAGCTAATATGTATGGTAATGATAAAGTGTCTTTAGAAGATAGAGTTAAATGGGTTAATGACAATGAAGAGTGGATAGTTAATTGTGCTCAAGACCCTTTTAGACATAGAGAATGGGAAGATGCCTCAAATGCTTTTCAATTTTTGGCGTGGTGTGATGAGTGGAGAAGATACCAAGCTAGAGGAATTGGAGAAAAGTTTATATCTCATTTACCAGTTAATGTTGATGGGAGCTGTAATGGTCTTCAATTATATTCTTTAATGTTAAGAGATAGTGTGGCGGGTAAGTTAGTTAATTTACTTCCGTCAGACAAACCTCAAGACATTTATCAATTAGTTGCTGACGCTGTTAATGAAAAGTTAAGAGTACACGCTTCAGAAGATAGACCTTATGCTCAGCAGTGGTTAGATTATGGAGTTAAGCGTTCTACTACTAAACGAAGTATTATGACAATTTGTTATGGCTCAACAAGATACTCTTGTACGGATTTTGTAATAGAAGATTTAACCAAGAGAAAAGATAAAGGAGAGAGCCACCCTTTCGTTGAGGATTTATTTAGACCTGCTTCTTATTTGGCTAGTATCATTTGGGATAGCATAGGGGATAATTTAAAATCAGCTAGAGTTGGTATGAAGTATCTTCAGGATATAGCTAAGATTGTTTCAAAAGAACAATTACCTATACATTGGGTTACACCAGTAGGATTTCCAGTTTATCAATCCTATCCTGAAATGAAGTCTAAAAGAGTTAAAGCTATGCTTATGGGAGAAGTTATAAAACCCCGTATCAATGCTGAGACTGATAAGACAGATAAATTGCGTATGTCAAATGGAGTAGCTCCTAATGTGGTGCACTCGGTTGATTCTGCGGGTATGATTAAGACTGTTAATTTTGCTCATAAAAACGGAGTTAAGAATTTCTGTAATGTGCACGACAGCTTTGGTACGACTGCGGGTGATGTAGAAATGTTAAATAAAAGTTTAAGAGAAGCCTTTATTGATATGTTTTCTAATCACGATGTATTGGCAAAGTTCAGGGAAGATGTTGAGAAACAATTACCTGATAAATTGAAGGCTAAATTACCTGAAGTACCCTCAAAAGGTGATTTAGATATAAATAAACTGAGGGAAAGTAAGTTCTTTTTTGCGTAAAAGCATTAAAGTACCCCTACTTAGAACAATAAAAAAGAGGAGACAAAATGGCGAAGAATAATAACGTCAAGGTAGTATCACCAGTTGGAGTATCGCAATATGCGTGGCTAACAACACCTGATACTCGTTTTGATGAGACTGGTCATTATAAGACTAATCTTATTATAAACGGAAAAGAAGCTCAGTCATTAAAAACTCAAATTGATGCTGAGATAAAGAAAAGCGTTGCTCTTGCTAAAGAGAAGGCTAAAGGAAAAGCTATTAAAGAAGCTCCTCGTCCTTATGAAGATGAATTAATTGATGGTAAAGCGTCAGGAAATGTTATCTTTAAATTTAAGACGAAGGCAAAAATTATAGCTAAAGATGGAAAGGTTATACCTAATAGAGTTGCATTATTTGATAGTGCGGGTAAACCTATGATTGACGCAAATGTTTGGTCAGGTAGTGAAATGAAAGTATCAGCAGAATTGATACCTTATTACACTGCTATGGCAGGAGCAGGAGTGTCAATGAGACTTAGAGCTTGTCAAATAGTTAAGCTAGTTGAAGGTGGCTCAAGTAATGCTAAAGGTTATGGCTTTGAATCTGTTAAAGATGGCTATGAACAACCTGAAGCAGTCGCAGAAGAAAATGTATCGCAGGAAACTCAGGCTGACTTCTAAACAAGTCGGAATACGATACGGATTTCGTTCAGGCTTGGAAGAGTCTATAGCGAAAGAGCTTAAAGATAATCGTGTAGTGTATGAATTTGAAAAGACTAAGTTGAAATATACTAAGCCTCAAAAGATTCATACCTATACGCCTGATTTTCATTTAACAAAGAAAAAAATTTTTATAGAAACAAAAGGATTATTTACTACTCAAGATAGACAGAAAATGAAATTGATTAGGGAGCAATACCCTAATTTAGATATTAGATTTATATTTTCTAATTCAAGAGCTAGGATAAGTAAGAAATCAAAAACAACTTATGGAATGTGGTG
>JAYZHS010000166.1:0-3825 GCA_036166315.1 Fidelibacterota bacterium | reverse complement strand
GGGGGTTCGGATATTACCGCATTCCAATTCGGAATATGTAATAGTATATCCTCACATAGCACAAACAGTCGCATCTCTACCGTAAGTATATTCCGATCCGCACTATCAACGATCCAGAGTTAACAGGGAAAGTGGCACGAGGAGGGCTAGTCATTGGGGTGTTCGGATGATAGGTGAAATTAGCTCCTGTAGAAAATGGAGGGTTGATAGCCGAGGAGCTGTTTGTCGCGTTTAATTACTTGGCACACTTAATGCCTTGGTTGGCCCGTACGTAGTTTTAATTTGCTGAGGTGCATGCAGCAGATGCGAGATGGGAGCTCTGCGAAACTCATTCTGCATTTCCTTCTTGTTCCTTCTCTCTCTTCTCTTTCTTCTTTTCTCTCTTCGCTAGTTTTTCGGCTTTCTCCTTCGCATTAAGTGCTGACGCTGGCGCAACACCTAATTCATGCCACTCGCCTAAAGGCTTATAAGCTTCAATACCATAATCAGCACCTTCATAGCTTTCCTTTAATGAATCAAGAAACGCTAAAATCTCTTTGCGCATCGCCAAAGCAAGCTCAGGACTACTCGCGTTTATATTTTCCGTCTCATACGCGTCGCGGGATAAGTCATATATTTCATCGCTTTTTGTTTCAGTAATTGAGTTAATGATCATCTTATAACTGCCTTTCACCAACCATGCCCTGCCCTTATGTCTAAACGGAATCGATTTTGTTCGATCAGCTTCTCCTCTGATGACAGGGAGCATGTTTTCACCATCCAATATCCTTTGGTCCGGCATTTGATAACCCATTATTTCTGCAATGGTAGGCATATAATCGTAGGTACAAACCGCTGAATTCACTACCGATCCGGCCTTAATCTGTCCTGGCCATACGGCAAGTGCAGGAACTCGCACCCCTCCTTCATAACAAGAACTTTTACGCCCTCGGAAGCCTCCCGTCACACCAGCCTGGCGATCGCCGAAATCTGGATCGTTCCCTTCAGGCCCATTATCACTACAGAAAACCTGAAGGGTATTATCATATATACCAAGCTTCTTAAGTTTCGCCTGTAGTCGACCAACCTGCTCATCCATTTCAGTAATACATCCGTAGTACTGAGCAGAATCACCAGTATTCGGATACATAGCTAGGTAAGACGGCCCCGCTCTAATAGGTTCGTGAGGTGCATTAAACCAAATCACAGCTAGAAAGGGCTTATCACTATCAACTGCTTTCTCGATAAACGGGATCACTCTATCCATAACAACACGCCCTGCCCCTCCCTTCAAATTACTGTCAGGATCATTTGGGTCTAGAGGGACGCCGTCATCATAAAATGGATTCTTATTTTTATTCCCTTTCCCGCCAGGATCCCACGTTGATACAGAAGACTCCACTACAAAGCTTCTATCATAACCATGATCCCACGGCGGCGAATAGTTTTCTGCAGGTTTACGGCTCTCTCCCTTCGACGACATCGTTCTGCTAAGCGTGCCTAAATGCCACTTGCCGAAGTGGCCGGTCACGTAGCCCTTACTCTTCGCCGCCTCAGCTATTGTAATTTCTTCACGCCGAAGGTGGCCCGTATTCGCACTCCAGATAGCCGTTCGAAAATTATGACGACCCGTAAGAACTGCCGCACGTGTCGGCGAACAAACCGGCCCAACTGAATAGAACTGCGTTAAGCTAACACCCTCACGCGCCATCTCATCTAGATGAG
This sequence comes from Fidelibacterota bacterium, assembly GCA_036166315.1. Classification (GTDB taxonomy): domain Bacteria; phylum Fidelibacterota; class Marinisomatia; order Marinisomatales; family TCS55; genus TMED108. The sequence goes on along the minus strand of JAYZHS010000166.1, from coordinate 2,121 downwards.
GCGTCTTTATAATTTTATTCCCGTTGAACCCAACATCCCCCCAGCCTAAGTCATCTGCCATCATCAGGATAACATTAGGAAGGGTTTTCGCCTGTAAAACAGAGATAGATATCAATAAAAATAAGCTATAGTATTTAATTTTCATTTTTAATTCTGGTTATAAAACGGTTCATTAGCCCGATCCATCACAGTTAAAGATCTATCAACCATTCGAATATGCGAGCTACAGATATGCCTCCATAATACCAATCTCATTTCCTTCTTTCAGAAACTGCGGCATTCGCAACCTCATGCGAAATACGAACCGCATCCTCCTCACCGCCATTCCAATGCTCTTCAGTGATGGCGGCAATATGCGGGAATGCCTCATCCACATCATTCACTTCAAAACGTACATTTTTGAGTTGAGCTTTAAGTCCTTTAACGACTTCTGCATACTCTGGATTCCCATACACGTTAGTCATTTCCAGAGGATCATTTTTTACGTTATACAATTCCCAGCCAGGCGGTGTGCGGACATTGCCCCTTTCCCCTTTCTCATCTACACCGTAGAAAAAGATCAGTTTCCAGTCCTTAGTCCGGATACCAAAATGGGCAGGATTGTGATGGTGTTTCATATGCATCCAATAACGGTAATAGCTCGCCTGACGCCAATCTGCCGGCTCATCGCCGGTTTCCAAGATAGGACGAAAACTCCTACCCTGCATGCTTGCCGGCATTTTCACTCCCGCGTAGTCTAAAATCGTAGGTGCAAAATCAGTGTTATTAATCAAAGCATCGGAGCGAGATCCTTTTTGAATCACCCTCGGATAGCGCACAATCATCGGCATGCGCAGTGATTCTTCATACATCCATCGCTTATCAACATAGTCATGCTCACCCAGCATCATCCCCTGGTCTGACGTATAGATTACAATTGTATTATCCAGCTCGCCTTCTGATTCGAGATAATCAAGCAGTAATTTAATATTATCATCTACTCCACGAACACAGCGCAGGTATTCCTTAAGATAATGCTGATAGCTAATATGCTTGATTTCGTTTTCTGTCATACTGGAAAACTTTTTCTTAATTTCCTTATCGACTCGCTTCGAGTGCGAACGGAATTTATTTCGAAGGCCTACGGAACTTCCAATACGAAAGAGAAGCTCATCATTGTGTCCCCGCGTAGCAATAGAACCGTTGCCCTTATTATCGTATAAGCTTTCAGGCTCTGGAATATCGATACCCTCATAGAGATCATTATAGCGGTCCGCCGCATCCCATGGCCCATGTGGAGCCTTAAACTGATTGAACAGCATGAAGGGTTTGGTTTTGTCGCGCTGTCTCAACCACTCGATTGAAGACTGGGCAATAATGTCTGAACAATAACCCTCTTCCATGATCTGAATTTCTTTTGCATCAGGCGAAACCCGCATACCAAACTCAGGGTTATGGTACTTTCCCTGGCTATTAAGCACTTTGTAATAATCGAATGCCAGCGGCTGGGTGCCTAAATGCCACTTTCCTATAACGGCTGTTTGGTACCCAGCATCCCTCATCGCTAGTGGCAGCGCCTGATCCGATTCAAGCACTTTCCCCCCCAGGCTTTTAACGCCATTTACGTGACTGTACTGCCCTGTCAGAATAGTTGCCCTACTTGGAGAGCACACAGAATTAGTGCAGAACGTGTTTTCAAGCACAACTCCCTCGGCCGCCAATTTATCAAGCACCGGCGTCGGGTTCAGCGCCGCCAAGCGCCCCCCATAAACACCAATCGAATGCGCCGCATGATCGTCGGACATAATAAAAAGAATATTGGGCCGAATATCCTTTAAAGGCGCTGCGCTAAGCTCGACGACGGCAACCGCAAATCCAATCACAAGAAAAGATGCAATAGTTTTATTTTTCATAATATCACGCAAGGTGCCAGCTATGGTAAAAACCCCTAAACAAGAACCGGTTTCAAAGAATTGAAGTAACTCCTCCTGAAAAACTTTCAGTCCTAAATCTCATTTTCTCGGAAACCAAATAGTTCTTTTCGACTAGTCTCACTTCTTGGGATTTTTTGTTTTTTTCTTCTGAGCTTTGCTGCTCACCTCTTTTTCAGGCAACCATTTTTCGAACCGGCTCAGGTCGGAA
>JAYZHS010000165.1:0-10943 GCA_036166315.1 Fidelibacterota bacterium | reverse complement strand
TGACAACTGATGAAGTTACTGACGCAATGAGAATTTCTCGTAGGCATCATTCTTTAAATGCTCCTTTTAGAGATGGCGATAAAAATTCTTTGATCGATGTTATTGAAGATGATGGACAAATTGAACCCGATGAACCTCTAATGGCTGAGTCTCTAAAAGATGAAATTCGTCAATCCCTTGATACTTTGAAAGAGCGCGAAAGACAGGTAATTAAAATGTATTTTGGCATTGATAGAGATTATGCATTAACCTTAAATGAAATAGGTGAAGAGTTTAGTCTAACTAGAGAGAGAGTTAGACAGATCAAGGAAAAAGCAATTCGTAGATTGAGACATAGATCAAGAAGCAAATCCCTTAGAACATATTTAGGTTAATTTGAAGGAGGTCAAATAAATTATGGTTGAAGTTACAGTTAGAAATGGTGAACAATTAGAAAGAGCCCTTCGCCGATTTAAGAAAAAATGGGAGCGTGCTGGTGTTCTAAGAGAGATAAAGCGTAAATCTTTCTACATAAAGCCAAGCGATGAGCAGCGTGCCGCAAGAAAAAAAGCAGTCCGACGAAGACTGCGATTAGCGAGATATAATTCTTACTAAATCCATAGAAGGTTCAACTGTATGTTGGACCTTTTTTCCATCAAGCAATTAATATGATCATTCGTAGTATTTCTGGAGTCAGAGGGATTACTAAATCTTCACTCACTCCTGAAACAATTAAATTATATGCTCATGCATTCCACGATCTTATTCCTGACGGTCTCATATATCTTGGTAGAGACGCAAGGCAATCTGGTGAAGAATTATTAGAAATTTTCTCAGCCGAACTTATTGATATCGGAAGAGATGTGGTGTTGTGCAATATAGTTCCCACACCTACCATTCAATTTATGGTGGAGAGATCTGAGGCTGCTGGTGGAATTATTGTTACCGCCAGCCATAATCCAGAGGAGTGGAATGGGATAAAATTCGTTCGAGAAGATGGAACATTTTTTTTACCGAACGAGTGCAATAAATTATTTGAAAAAGTTGATAAGGAAGTGGTTTATCAAAAAGCAAAAAAGCAGGGGATGCTTTTCCCTGATCAAAATTCGATTCTTAAACATGTCATTCATGTAATTGAACTTTCATGTGTTGATACAAAAAGGATTAAAGATTGCAGATTTAAGGTAGCTGTAGACTCAATTAATGGTGCAGGTTCAAAAGCATTGCCCCTTCTTTTGGAATACCTAGGGTGCGAGCTAATCCCTATTCATTGTGATGGAACCGGTAAATTTGATCGCGGAGCCGAACCTTTACCTGAAAACCTTGGTGATTTGAGTAAAGCTGTTTTAGAAAATAATGCAGATATAGGCTTTGCAATTGACCCAGATGCAGATAGGCTCGCAATTGTTAATGATCATGGAATTCCAATTGGTGAAGAGTATACGTTAGTTATTGCTGCTGAAAGTTATTTAAAGCAACTTAAAAACCCGGAAGATATTGTTACCAATCTATCAACAACGCTAGCGCTTGATAAAATAGCTGAAAAATACAATACAAAGGTTATCAGAACTGCTGTTGGGGAAATTAATGTTGTCAAAAAAATGATCGAGATTAATTCAAATTTTGGCGGTGAAGGCAATGGAGGTGTTATTCTAAAAGAGGCACATCTTGGTCGAGATTCTTTGGTAGCTGCTGCAATGGTTTTAAATCGATTGTCCCAAGAAGAGAATTTGACTATTTCACAGCTTCATGATTCATTACCCCATTATTCAATTATTAAGGATAAAATTGATCTAGTTAAAGTAGATGAAACGGTTTTGTTAAAAAAAGCTAAAGAGGCTTATTCAGATTCAACTATTAATTCTATTGATGGAATAAAATTCATTTGGGATGATCGATGGGTTCATTTAAGAAAGTCTAATACAGAGCCGATTATGCGTATTTATGCTGAAGCACCCTCAAAAAAAGAAGCAACTCATCTAATTAAACAAATAAAAAATTAAGATTTAAATCCAAGGCTTTTATAAGAATGGATGTAAAAAAAGGACAAGAAATTGAATTAACAATTCAAGCATTAGCCTATGGAGGCAAGGGTATTTCAAGATATGATAATTTCGTTATTTTTGTTGATAAATCAATTCCGGGGCAAAAAGTTTTAGCATATGTTTACAAAAAGAAAAAAGATTATGCAGAAGCCAGGGTAAAAGAAATTCTCGTTGAATCGCCCTATTTTACTGACCCCGAGTGTATCCATTTTTCAACCTGCGGAGGCTGTAAGACACAGCAGCTATCCTATGCTGAGCAGCTTAACCAAAAAAAGAGCCAAGTGCAGCATATTTTCGAGAGGCAGGCATCTATAGATAATTTTGTAATCGATAGCATTGTTCCTGCCAATCCGGTTTATAATTATAGAAATAAAATGGAATTTACATTTTCAAGTAATAGATGGATTCTTGATAATGAGCCAGCAAATGTTGAATCAGACTTTGCGTTAGGTATGCATATTCCAAAAAGATGGGATAAGATTTTAGATATAGAATCATGTCACTTGATGCCTGAAATTGGAACCGATATAATTAATTATGTTAGGGATTTGGCAAAGAAGCTCAAGCTTAAACCTTATGATCAAAAATCGCATATAGGATTTTTGAGATATTTGGTTCTTAGGTTTGGACAAAATACTAATGAGCTTATGGTTAACTTAGTGACTGCATACGAAGACCTTGACTTACTTATCCCTGTTGTGACGAAGCTAGCAAAAAAATTTCCACAAATAACCTCAATAGTAAACAACATAAATACTAGAAAGGCAGATGTCGCATTCGGCGAGCATGAGATCTTGTTACATGGAAAACCCATGCTCAAAGAAAGACTTAAAGATCTCACCTTTCAAATTTCATCAAATTCTTTTTTTCAAACAAATTCATTTATGGCAGAAAAACTTTATGATGTCATTTTAGATAGTGCAGAGCTAAAAGGAGATGAAATTGCTCTTGATTTGTACTGCGGCGCTGGGTCGATTTCTCTTTTTTTAGCACAGAGAGCAAAGTTTGTTTATGGTTTTGATATTATTGTATCCTCAATTGAAAATGCCGAACAAAATGCTATTATCAACAAAATTGATAATGTAGAATTCAAAGTAGCAAATCTTGATTCGTACTTTGTTAATATGAATTCAAATAAATTGCCTGAGCCAAATATTATTATTGTTGATCCGCCACGATCAGGAATGCATGAAAAAATGACCAAATTTCTTCCAAAACTAAACCCCGATAAGATTATTTATGTATCGTGCAATCCCTCCACCCAAGCGCGGGATTCAAAAATATTGCAATCAAATGGTTATGATTTAAGTAAACTAACACTAGTAGATATGTTTCCCCATACCCCCCATATTGAGACAGTTGGTGTTTTTCAAAAATCTTAATAATTAAACAGTTTTGGTTAATATGTTTATTATTAGATTAATTAAGTCAGTCACATAAAGAATAACTAAATTTGAAGTATGCAAATATGGCTTAAAACGCTCATTCGTAATAGCTTCTTCCAAGTAGGGATAGGGTTATTTATCACCATGATTTTAGGTGGTGTAGTACTACAATGGCTAGAAACTGGAGATATTTCAAAAGGCAATAACCCCTTTTGGTGGGCAATTGTGACTATGACTACTGTTGGCTACGGAGATTTTTCTCCTGAAACTCCTGAAGGGAGAATGTTTGCAGTATTTATCATGTTTGCAGGAATTACTCTTGTATCATTATTGACAGCATCAATTTCATCAATTTTTGTTGCACAAAAAATCCGGGAGGGTAAAGGTTTGGAAAAATTAAATTTATCAGATCATTTTATTTTATGCGGTTGGAATTCAAATGCGAATAAAATAATTAATTCTATTCAACTTTTAAATCATAATCAGAGAAAAATAGATTTGGTTTTGATTAATGATCTCTCTGAGGAGGAAATAACTCAACTAAAAACTAGATTTTCAAAAATAAAAATACATTTCGTATCTGGGGATTTTGCGCAGGAAGAAACCCTCCACAGGGCAAGTATAGTTGATTCAGATACTGTAATAATAATTCCTAATAATCTAGATAATGACCAAAATTCTCATGATGAAAAAACAATTTTTGCTACGCTGACCATTAAAAGCATTGATGCATCTATAAGAGTTGTTGCGTATCTATTGGATAGAGAAAATTTAACGCACATTAAAAGAGCAGAGGCCGATGAAGTTGTCGTTAGTGATGATTTTAGTTTAAATATCTTAGCTTCGCATGTCATTGATCCAGGAGTACCTCAGCTCTCTAACCAGCTAATTAATACCAGTTCTGATTCTAGATTTATAAGGAAGTTAATTCCTCAAAATTTTGTTGGGAAGAAATATGGGGAACTATTCAATCATTATAGGGATAAGAATGGTGCCTTACTTGTTGGATTGTACTACGAAGATGAAAATTTAGGTATTGGTAGTATTTTGTCTGCTGACACCTCATCCCTTGATAATTTTATTGAGCAAAAATTAAAAGAGGGTGGTATTTCGCTTCAAGAACAAAGCAAGGTTCATGTAAATGTAAATCCAAGCGCTGATCACATTATAAAAGAGGGCGAAAAAGCTCTTCTAATTCCTTGAGGTAATTATGAATAATGAACTATTAAAAAATTATAAAATTTTTGAAGACCTAGATGATGACCAGCTAAACAAATTCCATCCAATTATTGAAAAAGAAAAAATAGAAGCTGGAAAAAGGTTTATTGTTGAGGGAGACGAAGGGAATTCAATCTATTTATTAATAAAAGGTAACGTTGAAATTAATCAAGCGCTTACTCTTTCTGTTAATAAAGGAGATTCGGATAATCGTGAAAAGTCAATTATGAAACTTTCTGAACAAGACTTTCCATTATTTGGCGAAATGGCTATTTTTTCAGAAGGAGATGTTAGAACAGCAAATGTTAGGGCCGAAAGCAATTGCACACTAGCAAAAATTCATAAAAGAGATTTGCTCAAAATTTGTGATGCAAATCCCGAATTAGGATTTATTGTTATGCGCAACTTTGGGCGAATTATTACAAAAAATTTGATAAAAGCAAATCAGAATGTTTTAAAACTTACCACAGCCTTTAGTCTTATTTTAGACCGCTAGGATTTCAAGATAGTTAAGCTAATTTGGAACATTTTTTCTAATGTCAACAGTGCAATTCGATACAAAATATAATTGGGACAAACTTGAGGATAAATGGTATTCTTATTGGCTTGATAAAAGATATTTTCATGCTGATGAAAATTCATCCAAAGAACCATTTACAATAATCATTCCACCTCCAAACGTGACCGGCAAGCTCACTATGGGGCATGTCTTAAATAACACCATTCAAGATATATTAATTCGAAAAGCACGTATGGAGGGTAAAAATGCATGTTGGATACCAGGAACAGATCATGCCTCAATTGCTACTGAATCAAAAGTTGTTGCGATGCTCGCTGAAAAAGGTATAGAAAAATCTGATCTTTCTCGTGAAGAATTTTTAAATCATGCATGGCAATGGAAAGAAAAATATGGGGGTATAATTATTAAGCAGCTCAAAACACTTGGATGTTCCTGCGATTGGGATAGAGAGCGCTTTACTATGGATGAAGATTATACAAATGCGATTATGCATGCTTTTGTTGAACTGTACAATAAAGATTTAATTTATAAGGGTAAAAGACTTGTTAACTGGTGCCCTGTTTCAAAATCAGCAATCAGCGATGAAGAAGTTATACATCAAGAAAAAAATGGAAAGCTGTGGTATTTACGTTATCCAATTTCTAATGAAGATGAATTTTTGACTGTTGCAACAACTCGCCCAGAAACTATGCTTGGAGATACAGCAGTTGCCGTGAATCCTAGTGATAAGCGATATGCTCATCTTGTTGGAAAAAGCGTTTATCTTCCTCTTGCAGATCGTGAAATACCCATTATTTTTGATGAACTTGTAAACCTTGATTTTGGCACAGGTTGCGTTAAGGTTACACCTGCTCATGATCCAAATGATTTTGAAATGGGAGAACGCCATAAACTTCCTTTTATAAACATCATGAATCCTGATGCAACTCTTAATCAGGAGGTGCCTATAAAATTCCAAAAATTGTCTAGAGAGGAAGCTAGGAAAGCCGTCATTAAAGAAATGGATGCAAAAGGACTGCTTGAAAAGGTGGAAGACTACACAAATAATGTTGGTTTTTCTGAAAGAGGTGGGGTGCCAATCGAATATTATTTATCAGATCAATGGTTTATGAAAATGGAAAGTTTAGCAAAGCCAGCATCTGAGGCGATAAAATCAGGTAGTATAAAATTTCATCCTCAACATTGGGTAAAAACCTATCATCATTGGATGGAAAATATTAAAGATTGGTGTATTAGTCGTCAATTAGTATGGGGTCATCAAATTCCTGTTTGGTATCATAAAGATAATCGCGAGGAAATGCATGTATCAATAAATGGCCCTAAAGATAAAGAAAATTGGTATAGAGATGAAGATGTATTGGATACATGGGCATCTTCATGGTTATGGTCTTTTGCTGTTCATAATTGGCCAAATAAAGACCAAAATTTAAAGTCATTTTATCCAACAAATACACTTGTAACCGGTCCTGATATTATCTTTTTTTGGGTTGCAAGAATGATAATGGCTGGAATTGAGTTTTTAGATGAAATTCCATTTAAAGACGTATACTTTACATCTATTCTTAGAGATAAGGATGGAAAAAAATTTAGCAAGTCTTTAGGTAACTCCCCTGACCCATTTACGCTATTTGAAGAGTACGGAACTGATGCAGTTCGCTTTGCTACAATGCTTATGTCACCGCAAGGATTAGATGTTTTATTTTCGAATGACCGCCTTGAAATTGGAAGAAATTTTATGAACAAGCTTTGGAATGCTTCAAGGTTTGTTCATATGAATCTAGATGGTTTAAATAATGAAAATGATAAACTTGATATAAGTCAATTAGAAGAGCCGGAAAGGTGGATACTAAATCGACTTGATGAAACAGCAGTAGAAGTAAATAAACTTTTGAATAAATTTAAGTTTAATGAAGCTGCTAAGCTTATCTATGAATTTACTTGGAATGATTATTGCGATTGGTATATCGAGATAGCAAAAACACGTTTCTATGGAAATGATAATAAAAAGAAGGAGTTAGCGCAAAAAGTAGCAGTAAAAACTCTTAAGGGAATTTTAATACTATTACATCCTTATGCTCCATTCATTACTGAAGAAATATGGTCATTTTTTAGAAATAAAGATGATTTAGATTTAATTGTTTCACCTTGGATTAATCCGCATGAATTTATTCCAGATGATGATGCCTTAAAGTCATTTGAAGTTATTAAAAGTACAATTTCAGCAGTAAGAATGATTAGAAGTAAAATGAATGTTCCTTCAAATAAACGCTCTAATGTTATAATTCGTAAAGGGGAAAAATTTGAATCGATCATTCAAAATAATAGTGTTATAATTAAATCTTTAGGCAATATTGAAAATATTACTTTTTCGAATGACTCAAAAAAACCAAAAAAATCTGCGACTGTTGTAACAAATCAGATGGAAATTTTTATTCCTCTTGAAGGCCTGATTGATTTTGAAATAGAAATATCACGGCTTTCAAAACGCTTGAATGAACTAGATAAGCATGTAGCATCAATTAAGCATAAATTGACAAACAAAAAATTTATTGATCGAGCTCCAAAAGAAGTTGTTTCTCATGAAAAACAAAAATTGGATGATATGATTGTTGAGTATAATTTGGTTAAGCAAAATTTAGATATTTTAATATGAAATCTATTCTACTAATACTTATTACTTCCTCTTTGACCCTTGCACAGTCCTTTTATGCAAATATGACCATATATAAAGATGGATTTGCTTTAGTTAAGCAACCTGTCCTTTGGCAAGATCTTGAATCTGACCAAAATATCATTATTTGGGATATATTACCAATCGGCGTCATTCAGGACTCACCATTTTTGACTTTAGAAAATGCAAATGTTTTGATTCAAAGTTTCAATCAAGATGTCTTTCGATTTTCTGATCGCCTTTATAATTATCTTGGAACAAAAGTTGATGTTAAACTAACAAATGAGAATGATATGAGTGGAACTCTCGTTGAGATAACAGATGAAACATTAACTTTACAGCGCCGTAGATCTATGATTTCATTTAATAGGGATAGGGTAGACTATATCAATGTGCCAGGCATGATGGAAAATGTCCAATTTAAACCTACTTTGAAATGGGCGATTAAAACAGATATAGAAACTGATACAATTGCAGGAAATTTAACTTATCTTTCATCAGGGTTTGATTGGAACGCAAATTACAGATTTATTGTAGAAGCCGAAGGCGATGATGCTCAATTCATAGCAGAGGCTTCAGTTGTCAATAATAGTAATATAAATTTTGATAATATGGTTTTAAGTCTTGTTGAGGGTGAGCTTAAAATGGATAATCAACAAAAGACTGAAACTCGTATCATGGCTGAAAAATCATCTAAATCATTTCCTGATGTTTCCCAATTAGGAGATTATCATATTTACAATATTGATTCTGATATGAGTTTGATAAGCAAAGAAACCCTCATTACTCGATTGTATCCTGAAAGAAAAGTATCATTCAAAAAAACATATTTTTTTGAAAATAATGAACGATCTCAAAAAGAGGAGCCACTCTCCGTTGAATATGCAATTCCTAATACAGAAGATAATAATTTGGGACTACCGCTTCCTCAAGGGAAAATCCAACTTTATCAATTATTAGAAAATGGTAGCGTTGAGTTTATTGGTCAGGATAAAATTATGCAAATCCCTAGAAATGAAACTGCAATTGTTTCTTCAGGAAAAGCATTTGATGTTACGGGAAAGCGAAAAGTCCTCAATTATGATCGGCAACGTAAAAGTGAAGAGGCATCAATTAGTTTAGTTATTTCAAATGCATTGAACAAATCTGTTGATGTTCGACTCATTGAGCACATCTATGGAGATTGGGTAGTGCGTAATGCTTCATCAAACTATCGAAAAATTGATGCATCAACTATCTATTTTAATCTTTCAATTCCATCAGAAAGTTCTCGCACAGTAACTTACACCTATCGCAAGGAATGGAAATAAATTTGCTGTGCCTGAAAAGGCTTTAAATCTCTTAGATCCCTTAAATTCATTAAAAGGCATAGGGCCATCTAAAAACGATACCTTGATTCAAGCTGGAATAAGCACTATCCAAGATCTTATAAATTATTACCCTAGAAAATATTTAGACCGTACAAATATTATTCCAATTGGTAGGGTGAAAAATAATTCACAGGTCAATATTATTGGTAAGATAGAAGCAGCTGGGCTCGTCAAAGGTAGAAAGCGACAATTTTTTAAAGCAATTCTATCTGACAAAAGCGGAATGATTACTCTTACATGGTTCAATGGCGCAAGATACATAAATAAATTAATTAAAATTGGGGACCGTCTAGCTGTAAGCGGTAAGGTTGAATTTTATAATAAGCTCCAGATTGTTCATCCTCAATATGATAAACTTAATACTAAAGAGGATCCACTAAATTCCGGTATCATCATGTCGCTTTACCCAATTTCTGGTATTTTAAGAAAAAACCGTATAGATAGTTTATTTTTTAGAAAAATTATTAGAAAGATTTATGGTGAGCTCAGAGAAATTCCAGATTTTTTTAAAGAAGACTTCAGAAAAAAATATAATATTATATCGCTTGATAAGGCCCTTAGGGAAATACATTTTCCGCATTCAAATACATCATTAGATAAGGCAATTAAGAGATTGAAATTTAATGAGCACTTCTTTTTTCAACTGCAAATGCTTTCAAGAAGAAAATTGGCAAAAAATCTCCCAACGGTACCTTTGAAAAAAACTGGTATACAGACAAAAATGATTTATAATAATATCAATTTTGAACTTACAAATGCTCAAAAACGCGTTCTTAAAGAACTAAAAGATGATTTATCAAAACCTTATGCAATGGATCGCTTGTTACAAGGAGATGTTGGTTCAGGAAAAACAATTTTAGCCATCCTAGCTGCCTCAATAGCAGTTTCAAATAATTCTCAAGTTGCGATTATGGCACCAACAGAAATTCTTTCTAATCAACATTATAAGTCCTTCAAGAAATTAGCCGATTTGGGCAAAATGTCCTGCGCTCAACTCATTGGCGGTATGCCGAATAAAGATAGAAAAAAAATCATATCAGGTCTAAAGAGCGGTAAAATAGATATTGTCGTAGGTACGCATGCGTTAATCCAAAAAGATGTTATTTTTAATTCCTTAGGTTTAGTAATTGTTGATGAGCAGCACCGCTTTGGAGTCAATCAAAGAATTTCACTAGCTCAGAAAGGGGTAAACCCCCATTCTTTGACAATGACCGCAACTCCGATTCCAAGAACGTTAGCTATAACCTATCATGGCGATATGGACTTATCAATTATAGATGAACTCCCAAAAGATAGAATACCAATCACAACTAAAACCGTAAATAAAGATCGTTTAGAAAAAATTTATTCTTTTATGATTGATGAAATGAATTCTGGAAGACAATGCATTATTGTATACCCATTAGTGGAGGAGTCTGAAAAATCTGACTTAACTGCTGCAATTGAAATGTACAATAATCTTTCAAAAAATATCTTTAAAAAAATGAAGGTTGGATTATTACATGGTAAGTTAGAAAAAGATGAAAAAGATGAAATAATGAAAGATTTTTCAAATAATAAAATTAATCTATTAATATCAACTACTGTCATAGAAGTTGGGATTGATGTACCAAATGCAACCGTAATGCTTATAGAGCATGCCGAGAGGTTTGGATTGACTCAGCTTCATCAACTTCGAGGAAGGGTTGGTCGTGGGAATAAAAAAAGTTATTGTATTTTAGTACAGAGAAAACAAACTGAAAATTCAAAAAAACG
>JAYZHS010000164.1:0-3790 GCA_036166315.1 Fidelibacterota bacterium | reverse complement strand
ATGGGGATACAAAAAATATTCAAATAAATATATCTGAAATAAAACGCCCTGAACTAGATGCCGCTTTGGTTGGTGCAAATATAGCCCATCAACTACAGAAAAAGATTTCTTATCGCAGAGTTGTTAGCAAGGTCATACAGTCAACTATGAGAATGGGGGCAGATGGTATCCGAATCAATGTTGCTGGACGCTTAGGTGGCGCAGAAATTGCTCGTAGTGAGAAATTTTCAGAAGGAAGAGTGCCGTTACACACGCTTAGAGCAGATATTGATTATGTTTTAACTGAGGCCTATACACAATATGGTATTATTGGAATTAAGGTTTGGATTTGCAATGGTGAATCTGGTAAATAAATATGTTAGAACCCAAAAAAACAAAATATAGAAAACATCATCGCGGTAACCGTAGAGGTATGGCTAAAGGTGGTAATTATGTTGCTTTTGGATCTTACGGTTTAAAAGCCACTGAGTCAGGCTGGATTACTAGCCGTCAAATTGAGGCGTGTCGTATTTCAATTACAAGGGTTGTTAGAAAAATTGGTAAGATGTGGATTAGAATATTTCCTGATAAACCAATTACCAAAAAACCAGCTGAAACTAGAATGGGCAAAGGTAAGGGTTCGCCGGAATACTGGGTTGCTGTTGTAAAGCCAGGAAGAATTTTATTTGAAGTTGATGGCGTTGATAGAAAAGGAGCAGAGGAGGCATTTCATAATGCATCAAATAAACTTCCAATTAAAACTAAAATTGTCAGCCGAAGAGAATTATAATGAAAAAAAGTGATTTAAGTGAATTGAAAATGGCAGATATTGTTACTAAGCTTGAAGAAAATCAAACTAAGCTTCAAAAATTACGCTTTCAAAAAGCTCTTCAGCAAATAGAAGATCCTCTTGAAATTAGATTTTTGAAAAAAGAAATTGCTCAATTATTAACAATTAAAAATGAATTTATTAAAGGTATTAGATCGGATAAAGATGCATTATGAATGAAAGAAAAAAACAAGTTTTAGTTGGGGAAGTAATAAGCGATAAAATGGATAAGACTGTTGTTGTCCAAGTTACCAGGAAAATACCACACCCAGTGTATGGAAAAATTTTAAAAAGATTTAAAAAATATAATTCTCATGTGGCATCAGTCAATCCTAAGGTAGGTGACATTGTTAAAATTTCTTCAATGCGACCTATCAGCAAAACAAAACGCTGGCAAGTAAGTGAAATCATTCGAGAGTCAATTAAAATAGGCTGATAAAAGTGATACAACAAGAATCAAGATTAAAAGTAGCAGATAATTCCGGTGCAAGAGAAGTGCTTTGCTTTAAAGTGCTTGGAGGTAGTCGAAGAAGGTATGCATCATTAGGAGATATAATTGTTGTAACGGTTAAGCAGGCTATACCTGATGGCATGGTAAAAAAAGGTCAAGTTTCTAGAGCCGTGGTTGTAAGGACGAGGAAAGAAGTTAGGAGATCTGATGGTTCTTATATTCGCTTTGATGATAATGCTGCTGTATTATTAAATGATGCAGGAGAGCCAAGAGGTACAAGAGTTTTGGGTCCAGTAGCGAGAGAATTGCGCGATAGTGGTTATATGAAAATAATTTCAATGGCACCAGAGGTATTGTAGTATGCGTTTAAAAACTGGTATGAGCGTAAGAGTTATTAGTGGAAATCACAAAGGCAAAGAAGGAAAGATCTTAAGAGTAATTAAGGATAAAGAGCGTGTGATTATCGAAGGTGTAAATTTAATTAAAAAGCATACGCGACCCACACAAGAGAATCCAAAAGGTGGAGTTATTGAACGAGAAGGGTCATTGCATATATCTAATGTGATGTATCTGCACAATGGTAAAGTTTCACGTATCGGATATAAAAGCTTGGATGATGGATCCAAGGTAAGAGTTTCAACAAAAAGCGGAGAGGAGATCAAAGAATAATGTCGAAAAAAAATACATTAAGATCTTCCAATCCAAATCTTAGAGCTAAATATAAAGAAATGGTAATTCCAGCAATGATGAAGCAGTTTGGCTATAGCAATCTAATGGAAGTGCCAAAAATAACACATGTTTCTATCAATATGGGCATTGGTGATGGCAAAGATAGTCCTAAAAAATTAGAAAGCGGCCTAAATGAACTCACACTTATTTCAGGTCAAAAACCGGTTGTAACAAGATCTCGCAAGGATATTTCCAACTTTAAAATAAGAAAAGGATTTCCAGTTGGGTGCAAGGTTACGATTCGAGGCAATAGAATGTATGACTTTATTGAAAGACTAATATCTATAGCTCTGCCAAGAACTAGAGATTTTAGAGGATTATCTTTTAAATCATTTGATGGGAGAGGAAACTTTTCCTTTGGAATAAAAGAGCAAATAATTTTTACAGAAATTGACTATGATAAAATTGATAGTATTCGTGGAATGGATATTAGCTTTTCAACTACAGCTCAATCTGATGATGAATCGTATTGGTTGCTAAAATTTATGGGACTACCATTACGTGAAAAACCACAAAAAAATGAAGAAAATACAGAGGAAATTTAATGGCTAGAAAATCACTTATTGTTAAAGCCAAAAGAGAGCCAAAATTTAGTACAAGGCAGTATAATCGCTGTTTTAATTGCGGTAGAGCCGATGGTTACATGAGAAAATTTGGCTTATGCCGGATATGTTTTAGAGAAATGGCGCTTAAGGGAGAAATTCCTGGTGTTATCAAGGCTAGCTGGTAAGGAGTTTTTATGTCAATGACCGATCCAATATCTGACATGTTAACTAGAATACGCAATGCAATGGCTGTTGATAAACGGTTTGTAGATATACCATCATCAAATATGAAGAAAAGAATAGCATTTGTCCTCAAGGAAGAAAGCTATATTGAGGATTTTATTTTTATTAGAGATGAAATTGAGCAAAAAATAAGAATTTTTATTAAATATGACCACAAAGGCAAAGCTGTGATCTCCGGAATTGAGAGGGTAAGTAAGCCAGGTAGAAGAGTTTATGTTAATCGAAATGAAATTCCTCGGGTCTTAGATGGGTTAGGGATATCTATTCTATCCACATCCAGGGGCGTGCTGTCAAATAAAGTCGCGAAACGCTTTGGTATTGGTGGAGAGGTTCTCTGTAACGTTTGGTAATTAATTATGTCTAGAATTGGTAAAAAGATAATAAATATTCCAGAAAAAGTTGATATTGAAATATCTGCTGATCTGATTAAGGTTAAAGGCCCGAAGGGTAACCTTAATGTTGCGATTAACCCTCAAATGAAGGTTGTTAAAAAAGAAAATACATTAACTGTCGAACGCCCTTCCGAATCGAGAACACATAGATCTTTGCATGGCACCACTAGGCAGTTGATAGCAAATGCAGTATATGGTGTATCTGAAGGTTTTCAAAAAGAATTAGAAATTAGAGGTGTTGGATATCAGGCAAATATGGATGGAAAATATTTAGTTTTACAACTTGGGTTTTCCCATGAAATCTTTTTTGAACCACCAGAAAATATTGAAATAAAAGCTAATAAAACCGAGATAGTAGTTTTAGGTATAAATAAGCAATTAGTTGGTGAAGTTTCTGCAAAAATTAGATCCTTTAGAAAACCTGAGCCTTACAAAGGAAAAGGTATTAGATACAAAGATGAATATGTACGTTCAAAGCAAGGTAAAACAGTTGGTGGAGCTACAGCTGCATGATTAAAAAATTAACAAAAAACGAAATTAGAAATAAACGCAGAAGGAATCGCAGTAAACGTAACAATATTGCGCACTCTACTAAACCGCGTCTAGTTGTATCAAAATCCCT
>JAYZHS010000163.1:0-8405 GCA_036166315.1 Fidelibacterota bacterium | reverse complement strand
AAAACGCTTTTAAGGCGAGAAGGATAACATGATTATGATTAATAAAAGAATAATTGCGATCACAGCTGTATTAGCATTCTCTCTTAATGCCTTAACGGCTCAAGGAAGATTCGAATACGGTGGTGACTTAGCTGGAGGTGCCAGAAATGGTACATCGTCAGCTGTATCTCTACTTATTCCACAGGGCGCTGCTTACTTAAGCGGTGGCGGTGCTGTGGCAACAGCTACTGGAGTTGGTGCTGCATACTGGAACCCTGCGGGTATGTCGAGAGCAGCTAACAATCTAGAAACCACGTTCTCACAACGTTCGCACTTTGCTGACATGTCGGTAATGTTTGCTGGAGCTGCTGTAAAACTGGGTAAAAACTCATTCGGTATATCTGTAAGATCGCTGGATGTTGGTGAAATACCCGTTACTACAGTATTTGCACCAGATGGAACAGGTGAGAAGTTTTCACCTAGCAACTTTACTGCTGGCTTGACAGTTTCCCGTATGATGTCTGCCAAGACATCAATGGGTGTAACGATCAACTCAACCACAGAAGGGTTTAGACGAGTTAAGGGTAATGCACTAACACTTGATGCTGGTGTACAATACTCTGACTTCCTAAATATTACTGGACTTGATGTTGGTGTTGCTGTTAGAAACTTTGGTAGACCTATGCGCTACGAAGGTTCTGGTTTGCTTACAAAAGCTGTTGAAGTTGGCACAGATCGTCTAACTCAGTTTATGTCGATTGAACCAGCTGAATTTGACGTACCTATGTTATTTGAAATGGGTGCAGCTTATGATGTAATGCCTGGCTTGCAAGTTGCAGGTACTTATGAAAGCAATAACTTTGAACAGGATAAGGTGAAAGTAATGGGTTCATACTCATTGCCTGGCCTACTTACTGTTCGCGCTGGAATGCTACTTGAAATGGAAACTGTCGAACGTACTGATGATTCAAGAACTACAACTGTAGATGAATCTTCAGACAAAGTTAAGTTTGATAACTTATACGATGGCGTTTCATTTGGCGGAACCGTGTATCTTCAAAGATACTTAGGTGTTAATGCATCTATTGATTATGCATATATACCAACCGGTTACGATGGCTTCGACGCGAGCTCCGTGTTCACGTTAAACGTTGGATTCTAGTCTAAACTAGATGACGCTTTTAAAAGCCCCGCATATTTTGAATGTGCGGGGCTTTTTTATTTATACTTAACTTTCACTTATGATTTATAGAAACATAATCGCAAAGTTTGTTATAGTCTCATCCTTATTCATTGCAGGGTGTTCTAAAAATTCATCTGGTTCTGCATTTCCCACACTCAAGTATAATGAAACCAAGATAAGCTTTGCGGATTTTATTGGCAGCGATCAATGCCAGGCCTGTCATGCAGATATCTATGAGCAATGGAAAGGTTCTTCGCACGCATTGGCAGGTGGCCCTGCAACGGCGAACAATATTATTGCTCCATTTAATGGACAGCCTATAGTGCTTAATGACGTAGTTGTATATCCTGAACAGGTTGGCTCAACTTATCGATTTAGAATGGTAACACCTGCTGGTGATATAAAACAAACTATTGATGTAGAGTTCGTTGTTGGCAAAGGTTTAATGTATGGAGGGGGAACGCAAACATTTTTCGGCAAATATGAAGATGGCACATATCGTTTCTTGCCGTTTGATTATAGCAAGCATGAAGAATCTTGGTTTGTGCAGTTAAAACGTGATGAGAAATGGGTCAAAATTAGAAATGATATCAAGCTTGATGATCTTTATAATTGGCCCCCACATCGTACCCTAGGTGAAATTAATGATATATCCAATTGCCAACAATGCCATGGCAGTCAAATTATTGCAAAAAAAGTTAACGATGTTTATGATGTTAAATTTACTTCGCTTTCAATTAACTGTGAATCTTGTCACGGTCCTGCAAAGGAACATGCAACTATCATGTCTGGTATTGTAAATAATGTGCTAAACAACGATCAGGGGATTGGTATTAAGACTGCGGTGGGGTTAAGCACCGATGAAAGCCTAAACATGTGTTTTCAGTGTCATGCGGTTAAAACACCAATTAAAGATGATTATTTGCCTGGGGAAAATCTTCAGGAATTTTACTCACTCAAACTGCCGCTTTTGGGCAATGAAAATCCATTTGGATTAAATGGTCGCATTAAGACTTTTGGTTATTCATTAAATCATTTATATAGCGATTGCTATTTGAATGGATCAATGGATTGTACCAGTTGCCACAACCCGCATAGCAATAGCTATCAGGACATAGCTGGCAATGCTTTAATTGGACGTTTTGATGATAATCAGTGTTTATCGTGTCATATGGCTAAATCCAGCGATATTACTGCGCATACCTATCACAAGCCGGAATCAGAAGGAAGTAGCTGTGTTGCGTGCCATATGCCCGCCAGACAGCATTTGGCAATAGGAACAGAAATACAGTATAAACGCACAGATCACACGGTTGCAATACCTAGGCCCTCTTTTGATGCCGCTCAAGGCCTTGAATCAGCCTGTAAACAATGTCACGCTGATATATCAGAAGAAGACTTGCAGCTTACAATTAACGACTGGTATGGTCCAATTAAACCGCTACACCCCGTGATTGCAAACCGGATGAAAGTAAATGCAGGGACTACGGGCGGTGACGCGGCAAAGGTATTATTGCAACCGCAACACGAGCATCCTATGGGTCAGTTTGCCAACCTTACTTATTTTATTAAGCGCTATCTATCACCAGGGATGAACTATTTAGATTTACAAATTATAGAAAAATTAAAAGATTATACTGACAATGAAGATATTGATATTAAAGCCTTGGCTTATGCAGGGCTCCATTATAGTCAGCATAATAACCCACAAGTTAAACGATTTTTATCAGACGAAATTAAAAAATTAGGTCAAAATGAAGAACCCGTCCGAAGAAGGTGGGGATTAATTTTGGATTACTTTGGAAGCGTATTTTATTTATCAGGCGACAAAGCTAAGGCAATTGAATGCTATGAGCTTGCTTCAGAGGTTTTACCCGATGATCCTACAATAATTAATAATTTATCAAAAGCCAGATCTTAGTTCTCAAATAAATTGTTTAGGGCAATCATCAGTTGATCGTAATCAAGGTTTTGACCAAAATAATATTCACCGCCCTGATTTTGCAATATTAATTCCCAATGCAGGTGGGATTCATTTCGTGTACCTAGCGTACTGGGCTCAGTCCCTGTATTACCTGATTGAGCAAAAATCTCACCAGCTTTAATTTTATAACCGGGGCTTATTTCTGAATTTATACTAGATAAATGAGCGTAAATCGTTATTGTTCTATATCCCTTAAATAGTTCAAAACCATGATCAATAATCACCGCTTGACCCAATAAGAGTTCGTTAAAAATATCAGATGGAGTTCGTTTTAATAGAGCTGCCCTTTTTAGCATTTCTTTACGGAAATCAGGTGCAACTTCCTTATAAAACAAGTCAGATCGAATCACAATTCCATCTGCGACGGATCTAACTGGGGTACCCCAGTTAGAAAAGAAATCTATACCCCGATGGGTTCCGGATCGATAGGATCTGGGTGCATTAGGTAGCCTTGAAGCTTTGCTCGGAATATCAAAATTCTCAATTGGCATAATAAGTTTTTTTGAAGCTATGATTTGATCAAATTTTGGAGGGTCTGGGTTTATATTAAATAGAGAATGTATGTAATGAGCATTTTTATATGATTTAATTTGTTTTCTGATCCAAGGAAAGATGTACGTGCTATCTAGCTCAAAATAAAGATGTACCCTATCGTTATCTTTTGTTATTTGACGCAATGTCCTTTTTGTTATTGTGGAATTAATATCATTTTTTGTAGATGCTACTAACATTGAAATGGTTGAATCATGGATATCCGGCTGAATAATTCTAAACAGCATATTTAGCGATAAAGGTTTTTCTGCTAAGATTTTTAACTGATCGACCTTCGAAAAATTAATATCAGTAATGATCGTTGCATTGAGACTATCATTTGAAAAGGATATTTCCGGTTGAATAAATTGTCGATTTTGCTCAGCGGTAGGGGTATAAGCAGGTTGAGAGCAGCTACTTAATAAAAAAAGGCAGCTAACGCTATAAATGATTAATGAATTAAATGATTTTATTGAGCTCTTTGATTCCATCCAAATAGACACTTTTAGGATTACCCGATAATGTTTTTTTGCAATATGAACTAAAAATTGATTCCGCTCCATTATTAACAATTTGATATTTTTTATCAAAAAGAATTTGAATGGTTAATAAATCCGAAACCATTAAAGATTCTAGTATTGAGTATTCATATAGAGACCAAGCCATCGGTGAAAATAATAGGCCATCTGCCCAATTCCGGTTTCTTTGAATAAAATTAATAGCATTAAATACCTTATGCGTTTGGAGAATTTTAATATCAGATTTTAATTCTTTTGCAGTGCGCTTCAGCGAGGTATTGATTTTTCCTAAAGTAATATTATCACCAGCTTTTGCAGATACCTTTCCTACTAAGTTTAGATTAGGACCATGTAGCACTAGTATATTCATTTGAAAAGGTAATTATCTTATTGGTACGATATGACCAATGATATATCCAATTAATATTCCAATGAACAAGGCCAAAGTAAGAACTCGCGATTTTACCATTTCTTTACTATAACCTTTTTTAATCGCTACGGCTCCCACCAAAGATCCGCTGGCATGAATGATCCAAATGATAGGCAGCGCAAAGACTTTCACTATAAAGGGACCAATCAAGGGTAAAGCACCAACTAAAGCAGCAAGACCCGCGAATGCTTGCGTGAAAACACCAATTAAAACTGTACCAAACACTACCACTTTCTTATCAATTCCATATCGCAATGCGACAACAATTACAGAAAGAATAACTGTCCAAATAACTATATGCTTCCAATGCGATTTAATAAACTTTCTCTTTTCCATATTAAATACCTAAAAGTAGAGATCGTGCAATTAAGAAGTAAAAAGCTACACCCATAATGTCTATCGCGGTTGTGACAAATGGGCCGGTAGCAATTGCTGGATCAATTTCAAATCGATTTAATACTAAGGGCACTAATGATCCAATTGTTGCAGCAAGTATCATTGAAACACAAATACTTAATCCAACCACAACCCCAAGCATTGGAGATGTATCAATAAATTGAAAAATTGCAAATAAACCAAGCAGCATTCCGTATAAAATACCTAAAATTAATCCAACGCGCATCTCTTTAAATAGGATAGTTATTGAATTTTCAAAACTCACTCTTCCTGTGGCTAGACCCCTCACAATAATTGTAGATGATTGCGTCCCAACATTACCGCCCATACCTATGATCACAGGTATGAATGCAGCCAATGCGATTGCGTTTTCTAGGATATTATCAAAAACCCCTATGATAAATGCGGCAACAATACCACCAATCCAACTGGCGAAAAGCCAAGGCAGTCGAATTCTTGCGTTTTCCCAAGATGATTTTAGTAAAATTTCTCTATCTTTTCCTGCGCCTGCAAGTTGAAGAAAGTCCTCTGTTGCTTCTTCTCTAATAACATCAACTACATTATCAACTGTTACAATACCTAGCAGCTTTTCATCAGAGTCGACCACAGGTACCGCTAAAAAATTATATTGGGAAACAATTCTAGCCACTTCTTCTTGATCGGTTTCTGGTCTTACCGCTTGAATATTCTTTGACATAATGTCTTTGAGCATAGTATCCCCAGGCGTCGTCACTAATTCACGCAGCGAAATTACTCCGGTTAGTCTTCCATCATCATCTAGTGCGTAAAGATAGAAAACCATTTCTGCTTCTTCCTGATCTTGAAGAGCATAAATTGCTTCCCTCGCTTTTGTATCTTCATGCAGCGTGAAGACATCAGTATACATAAGAATTCCAGCGCTATCTTCAGGATAGGCCATCATTTCTTCAAGCTCTTCTTGCTCTTCAACTTGTAAAAGATTGATTACAGAAGCAGCAAACTTATCATTGACAAGTCCCATTAAATATGCTTGTTCATTGGAGCTTGCTTCTTCAAGTATCTCAGCAAGTCTATTAGGTGTTTCGTTTTCTATTAATCGAGTGGTTATTGATTCATCAAGTTCATTTAGAAACTCTACCGTTTCTTCCGAAGCCGACATACTTGAAAAAATAGAATCTTGTTCAGTATCGTTAAAATATCTAAAAATTAAGGCTAGATCTGCAGGGTGTGTTTTATCGATTAGCTTAACGATATTAGTTTTTGCGTGTCGCCTAAGCAGCCTTCTAAATGTATCCCTTAGCACTGTGATTTCTGAGCTGTACATTTCTTTTTTCATTTTATTTCCTGTATGCAAATTGCATATTTTTTAGAGAGAACCAAAATGTATATGCTCCAAGAATTAATAATAATGGATTGATATGCCCTTTCCATAAAAGCGCATTTTCAGCATTTTCACCAAGAAATATAAACAGCATTGAGGTTCCATTAATTGCCATGTGCATCAAAATAGAAGGGTAAATTGATTTTGTTAGCCATGATAAATATCCTAATAATAATCCCATAAAATATATTTGAATAGCCCAATATGGATTAAAATGTATTAAAGCAAAAAATAAGCTAGAAACCAATATTGCACGCGTAGCATCCCCCCATGACTTTTCAAGATATCTTTGAAGAAATCCTCTAAAAACCATTTCTTCTCCAATTGGCGCAACAAATACAACTGTAAGAATGACCAATAATAAAGAAAGAGGATTTCCAGGGGCAAGCAGAGAATCAAGATTTAGAAAAGACTCTGGGATAGGAAAAATAAAATCAATTAGAATATTTATTTCACTTGTTAATAAAACCGCTCCAAAAGATAAAATTAACGATAAGAAAAGAGTTTCTTTTGAAATTTTATTTAGTCGAAAATTATCTGAAAGGTTGAACCCGTTTTTAAATAGAAATAGAGCACTAGGCAAAACCAAAATTATTTGGGCTACAAATAATGCAATATAAGAGGATATACCAAGATTTGATCCAGAAAGGGCAGACGGGTCTAAAGCACTAAATATCGCAGCGATAAATAGAGAGCACAGAAACGAAAAAATAACGATTCCAAAAGCAAGCCGAACTGTTAATACTCGGCTCATAAGGCTCTAAATCAACTTTATCCATAATCATTGAAATTACTACTTTATTTACCAATGGTGAAACAAAGCAATTATAACGCTAATTTGCTTAAAAAAATACCCATCGCAACACCAACATTAAGCGATTCTCCCTTGCCAATCTTTGGGATTGAATACAGCATGTTTAGTTTTGATTTAATTGGGTTTTCAATACCATGTGCTTCGCTACCCATGACAAGTATCCATTTTTGATTTAGACTGTTTAATTGATTCAATGGCTTTCCATCCATGCTAGCTCCAATCCAAACGTGATCATTGAATCGGTCTAATTTTTCCTCTCCCAAAAATTTTAATTGGAAATGGCCCCCCATTGCAGCCGCTAAAACTTTTGGATTAAATGGATCTATACAACCTTTAGAAAGAATTATTTGATCAATGCCAAACCACGATGCTGTTCTTATCATGGTGCCTAGATTGCCCGGATCAGAAATTCGATCAAGAAAAATTGCATTTTTATTTGAATCAAATAGACCATATTGAGGATATTTTGCTATGACCAAGACCCCAGGCGGTGTTACGGAATTAGATAATTGATTCATTTCTTTTTTAGTTATCTCATTTAATAGCTCATTATTGAAACGGCCAATAAAATCAGAGTTTTTTGATTGAAATTCTTGAGTATAGACTACACTCTTAATCAAAGCACCATCATTAATTATTGACTCTATAGATCTGACTCCTTCAACAATAAGCCTGTGAGATTCTTCACGAAACTTTTTTTGCTTTAGGGATTTAATTTTCTTAAATGAATTTTTACTTATCAATTTGCTTGGTATTCAATTTTACCATTGACGATTGTATATAAAATTTTTGTTTCTAAAATTTTATCATCAGGAATGGTAATAAGGTTTTGTGAAAAAACAGCAAAATCTGCATATTTACCAATCTCAATTGACCCTTTTAATTTTTCCTCAAAAGCACCATATGCTGCATTTATGGTATAGCTTTTCATCGCTTCAATTCGGGTCATTTTTTGTTCTGGTTCATACCCTGAGCTGGGTAAACCTTTTAAAGTTTTTCTGGTTGTACTAGCATAAAATGATGCAATAGGGTCTATCGGCTCAACAGGCACATCAGAACCGTTGATTAAAATTGCACCGTGATTAATTAAATCTCTCCATACATATGCGCTTTCAACAATGCGTTTTTGCCCTAATCTATTTATGGCCCATGGTCTATCCGAAGACATATGAATTCCCTGTATGGATGCTATGACCTTCAAACTGCCAAA
>JAYZHS010000162.1:0-19804 GCA_036166315.1 Fidelibacterota bacterium | reverse complement strand
TCATCACCCTTATTAATTAGAACATCACTTTCAGCTTTTGGACTTACACATATCCAATCGATTCCCTGTGGGGGTTTAATTGTGCCATTGGTTTCAATTGCGATTTCAAATTTATTATCATGCAAAGCCTCAACTAGCTCAGAATCAATTTGAAGAAGAGGTTCTCCTCCGGTGCATACTACAAAAGGCTCTGCATTGGTTCCTTTTGGCCATTTTGAAAGGATATGATCAGCTAACTTTGAAGCCGTTGCAAATCTTCCTCCACCAGGGCCATCTATTCCTACAAAATCAGTATCACAAAATTTACATAATGCCTTGGCGCGATCTTTTTCATGCCCACTCCATAGATTGCATCCAGCAAATCGAACAAACACCGCAGATCTACCTGTATGGAAACCTTCCCCTTGAATTGTAAAATATGTTTCTTTTATTGAATACATTTAATTAGCATATCTTAAGGGATCATTTATTCCTGCGCTCTTGAACCCTTGTTTTCTCAATTTGCATGCATCGCAAAAACCACATGAGATACCATCTTGATTGGGATCGTAGCAGGAATGAGTAATGCTGTAATCCACTCCTAGCTCATCACCTTTTTCAATTATCCCTTTTTTAGTTAAGTCGATTAGAGGTGTATGAATTTTGATTATTGATTCATCTTCAACGCCTGCTTTTGTAGCAAGGTTTGACATGGTTTCAAATGATTTAATATATTCAGGCCTACAATCTGGATAGCCACTGTAATCCAAGGCATTCACTCCAATAAATATATCATTAGAGTTGATTGTTTCTGCGTAAGCAAGGGCAAAGGATAAAAAGATAGTATTTCTAGCGGGCACATATGTAATGGGTATTTTGTTAGAATTATCTAAATCATCTCTATTCTTTGGAACTTCTATGTTATCAGTTAAAGCTGAACCTCCAAATGCTCTTAAATCGATATCTAAAATAATATGGTCCTCTACCTTTTGTGAGCGGGCACATTCTTTCGCTGCCCCAATCTCGAATTGATGTCGTTGGCCATACCTGAACGACAAGGCATAAAGCTCAAAACCTTCCACTTTAGCAATTGCCAAACAAGTAGATGAATCAAGCCCCCCAGATAGTAAAATAACTGCTTTTTTCATTATACCCTAAGGGGCTGCTTTTAGATTATAATATTGAATTATGAATCAATGCCATTCTTGATAATGCTTTCCATAGCATCAGCAAATCTATCAATCTCCTCAACGGTTGTATAAACATGGGGAGTTATTCTGCAGCCTGTAAATTCAGGGTGATTGATGGCAACCACAAAAATTCTATATTTGTTCCAAAGCTCTTTTGCTACAGCTGAAGTATCAATACCTTTTATTTCAACAGTTGCAATTGCACAGCTTTTGCCAGGTTTTAAACTTGTATGTAGTTTAATCCGATCGTTTTTTATCAGCCTTTTTGCCCAGCGATTCCTTAAATAAATTAGTCTTTCCTCTTTGTTTTTGCTTCCAATCCCTTGATGATAAGTAAGAGCATCGCCAATGGCTATTTTATTTGGGCAAGGGTGAGTTCCAATCTCTTCAAATTTTCTAATATCTTCAGAAGCGCACTCGCTTGGAGCCTGCAAGGGCCAAAGGTCTGCTATTTTATTCTTTCGAACATAAAGCAACCCTGTGCCAAAAGGCGCAGAAAGCCATTTATGCAAACTTGAGGCATAGTAGTCACAATCAAGATCTTTTACCGTGAATTCAAAATGGGCAAAGGTATGTGCTCCATCAACAATAACTGGAATATTGTATTTACGAGCCATCCTTACAACTTTTTTTACAGGTAATATCTGACCAGTAATATTAATCATGTGGCACATCAATATAAGTTTTGTCTTTGGCGTAATATTCTTTTCAAATAATCTTACAATCTCATTTTCATTTTCAGCAGGGATTGGAATTTTAAACTGCTTCATAACAATTCCATCTCGGCATTCACGTTGTTTAAATGTATTAATCATTCGACCGTAATCTTGTGTGGTGGTAAGCACTTCATCGCCTGGTTTCAAATCAAATCCATTTTGGCAAATCTGTAAACTTTCAGATGCATTTCTTGTAAGCGCAATTTCTTCAGCATCGCAATCAAAAAATCTAGCCATTCTTTTTCGCACAGTTTCTTTTTGAGGTTCTAAGATCCTCCACATTGAATAGGCAGGACTAGTGTTTGAAAAATCTAAGTATCTCTTTAAAGCATTTTGAACGACAGTAGGGGATGGGCTAACACCTCCATTATTTAAATTAATAAGGGCACGATCTGCGGTGTAGCCTTGTTGAATTTCTCTCCAATAGCTTTCATCTCTTGCAATAATCTTTGGATCTCCACTAGGAGCTTTAACTTTGTTGAGTGTTTTCGCTATTAGCCCGGGATTACTTAATACTACAGAAGCTGCAGCAGCAGGTTTTGCTATAGAACTAAGAAATTGTCGCCTATCTAATTTATTCATAGTCTCTCCAATTAATATACTGGAGTTTACTATACCAAATTAAAGAAGTCAAACGTATGGCTGGTAATTATTCTATTAAGCTTTGGATTAAAATTAATTTTTTTTCATTTTTTCAATATTCTTTCTTGCGTTCAATTTTTTTCTACATTTATATTGGTAGGCCTCTTTTGGCAGAATTCATTAAAGAATTCAAATTAAAGAGGTTGGCAAGTGAAAAAGTAATAAGGCTCTGGGTTGGCGTTCAGAGCCTTATTTTTTTCTTAGATATTTGAAAATGGGGGCGATCGGTTTCGACGAAATATGCATCTTTCTAAATGGCATGCCGAGTCCCAGAATCTCGTAAATAATCTGGAAAAACCATAAATGCCGATAACGGCTACATGGCCGCTGCTTAAGTAAGTGGTCCGTCCTTAGTTTAGTGCGTCTATGGCTTAACTAAAGGGCGTCAAATACATAGACTGGTTCTGGTTGTGTCTGTGATATCAGGATGAGAATTAAACAGACTGTGTTTATAATAGTTTTGTCATCAGGACAGTTATAAGCAAGATTAATCTGATTGACTAAGCGTGTAGATATTTTTTTAGGTTCTATCTCGGACGGGAGTTCGATTCTCCCCGCCTCCACAAAAATTATATTCTATCAATAATTGTCTCAAGTCCATTAATTATAAATTGGACTGCAATTACCATTAATATCAAGCCCATCATTCGCTCAATCACTCTCATACCCGTAATACCTATTCTTTTCGCAAGAACATTGCCAGCTCTCAATATCCAATAAAATAATGTCATTGTGATAATTACCGCGAACAATAAGGTGATAATGCTAAAATCTGAGGAACCTTTTCCAGATAATATTACCACACCTGTTATTGCACCAGGGCCAGTAATCAATGGTACGCCAATCGGACTAATTGCTAGTTCATCGCTATCTTTAAATTCATCTCTTTCAGATTGAGTTGTTCTTGATCTCCCTACTTGCGCATCCAACATCCTCAAGCCGCTGCGAAAGAAAATAATCCCACCCATTATTTGGAAGGCTTCAACAGTAATACCATAAAATCTAAAAATGAAAGAACCCAATAAGGTAAATATAACTAGGACAGTAGATCCTGTTATGATCCCTTTCCTTGCAATTCTAATTTGATCTGCATTAGAAAATCTTTCGGTCATTGCCGCGAATATTGGAGTTATTCCTAGCGGATTAACAACAGTAAACAATGTTGAGAGGCAAAACAGAAGGTATTGTAGTTCAATATTTAAACTGTCAATCATTTACATTTTATCCGGAGCGGTTATGCCAAGGAGCTTAAGGCCATTATAAATTACATTTTTTGTGGCCTTAATTAAGGCAATACGAGATTGCGTTAATTCTTTATCCTCTACAATTATGCGACAGTTTGCATAGTATTTATGAAATTTTCCTGCAGTTTCTTGTAGATAATTTGCTATAGTTTGCGGTTCAAGTGAATCTAATGCCGAACTTACAATCATTGGGAATTGTTCCAATTTTTTTAATAAATCAATTTCTAATTCATTTTTAAGTAGCGCCGAATTGTAATTCATATCTGTGGGATTAGTATCATCATTTCTTTTAATAATATTACATATTCTTGCGTGGGCATATTGTAAATAATAAACCGGGTTCTTGTCTGATTGATCAGCTGCTAAATCTAAATCAAAGTTTAAATGAGTATTTATTCCTCTCATAATAAAAAAGTATCTAACCACATCGGCGCCTACCTCATCTATTAATTCATCTAAGGTGACAAAATCAGCTTTGCGTGTAGACATTTTAATTTTTTCTCCGCCTCTAAGCAGTGTCACAAATTGATATAATAAAACTTTAATATGATTTGTTTTGACTTCCAATGCGTCAAGTGCAACCAATACATCTGGATAGGTATCCATATGGTCAGCGCCAAAAATATCTACAATAAGATCATAATTACGTTCAACCTTATTTCTGTGATAGGCTGTATCGGGTACGCGATATGTTGGCTCACCTGAGCTTTTGATAAATACACGGTCTTGATCCTTACCAAGCGAGCTTGACTTAAACCAAGTTGCTCCATCTTTTTCATAAATAAGATTTTTTGATCTTAATTCATCAAGAAGCTTATCAATATCACCATTTTCATAAAAAGTTTTTTCATTTGAAAAAACATCAAACTTTATCCCTAGGTCATTAAGGGTACTTTTTATCTGTTTAAATATATTTTTCTCAGGAACTTCCTTAAATAAAATATCATCTTTATCTAATTGATCACCATGCTCGTTAATAATATCTTTTGCAATATCATAAATATAGCTTCCTTCGTAGCCACCTTCTGGAAAATCAGATGATTTTCCAAGTTCTTCAAGATATCTCGACGCAACAGACTTACTTAATATTCTCATTTGTCTTCCAGCGTCATTGAAGTAATATTCCCGTGTAACTTTGTATCCATTCCACTGAAGGATATTACAAACTACATCACCAAGCACGGCATTTCTACCATGGCCAACAGTTAAAGGACCGGTAGGGTTTGCGCTCACAAACTCTACATTAGCTTTTTTGCCATTAAAGGAACTTGATTGCCCAAATTTATTATTTGATAGGATTTGTTCCAGTACAGTGTAGTAATACTTATTTGAAATTTTAAAATTAATGAAACCGGGTTTGCTTATGGTTATTTCCTTAATTAGGTCTTTAGAAATACTAATATTATCCATAATTATTTTTGCAATATCAATTGGGTTTTTTTCAAGGTCTTTTGCTAGCATTAAAGGCAAGCTAGATGATAGATCACCATAATCGGGATTACTTGATGAGGAAACTTTAATTTCTTTTTGAGGGTAATCTAATTTTTTAAGCGTATCGATTAAAGCCTGTATAATTTTATCTATCATCATCATCTTCATAGTTAGTTATTTTCGCATCGCCCCAAAGCTTTTCCAAATTATAATAATCACGCTCGAATGTTTTAAATATATGGACTACGACATCAATATAGTCTAAAATAATCCAATTCATTTTTTCATAACCTTCAATTCTTAAAGGTTTGTTAGTAGTATTTTTTCTGATGCCATCCGCAATGGCTTTTATTTGCACATCCGTATCAGCTGAACAAATAATAAAATGATCAGCAATAGAAGTAAGTCCTTTTAAATTAATACCAATGACCTTATCAGCCTTTTTATCAATAGCTAGCTGAGCTATTGTATCTGCTAAATCTGTTGAAATATTATTATCAGTGGACACTGATATCAATTTAATTGTTCAAATAGGATTTGATTGAATTAATAGAATTAAAATCTTTTCCAATAACCAAAGTGATATCTACATCTGAATTTGGGTCAATAGAGGTTATAACCTGTTTGGAATTTTTAATATCAAAGTTCAGTGCATCTGCCACATATTTTAATCCAGAAGTTTTTTCATTTCTTTGGATCAGGACGGTATTTTCATAATCAAAATTATCTGCATTTTCAGATCGAACAACATCAACGCGTTTTACGCGCAGAAATTCAGAAAATTTTGCTGCAATACCTGGCTCTCCACAGCCATTAAGAATTTCAACTTCAATATCTAGAACAGGATTTGCCTCATATATCTCTGTTGCGAGCTTAGGTGTTTCATTACTTGAAGGAAAGGTTACCGCTTTAATTGGAACACCGGTTTGAGTTTGTCTATTTGAAAAAGAAAATATAAATGCAAATAGCAAAACTGACATAACAGCTATTCCTGCATTAATAATACCCATTTGTTTAGCTTTTTTCACTTTTGACTTTTTCTTTCGATTTAGATTAAATCGCGATGATTTTCTAGGACTAATCTTTGCCACTATCTTCTAAGAAGTAATCTAGAATATGGATTTCTATAATACCTTGGATAATTATTCATTGAGAATTTTATTATCATATTTTCAGTTGGTTTATAATCAATGGATGTATCATAAAACACCTTTGGAGCATTCAACCCATTTTGAGCATTGGGGTTGAGGCCATTCATTGGCGCCATCAGGGTGAATTGAGAAGAAAGCCTAACCTTATCATTGATTAAGTAATTAATATGAGAATTATAAGATCCCATTGAAATAGATTGATTACCAAAGCTAGTCATGCTCATGCCAAAACTATTTGAAATCGACAATCGATTTAGATCAAAGATTGATGTATTTCTAGCATGAGAAATACCATGCACATTGACAGGTAGAGATTGTACTGGCAATTCGGAACGCAATTGACCCGCTGCAAATGCTATAAAGAGATAGAGAGCGCTTATTCTAGAAATAATTTTATACATAATTACTATAAAAACTACAAAAAGTAATCAATTGTTTCATCATTTATTGAATTAAGATCTGCCATGAATTATTGCACCTCCCAAACAGACTTCCCCATCATAAAAAACTATAGATTGCCCAGGGGTAATTGCAAATTGGGGCGATGAAAATTCTACGCTACAAGTATTTTCATCCATAGAGGTAATTTTACAATGCTGATCTTGCTGCCTGTATCTAATTTTTGCGGTTAACCGTCTTTTTCTATTTGGAGCTTTGCCACTGATCCAGTGAAGAGAATCAGCATTAAGATTTTTATGGTAAAGAGAGGGATGGTCCCTGCCTTGAGAAACAATTAATATATTATTATTAAAGTCCTTATCAGAAACAAACCATGCAGCTTTATTATCGCCATACCCACCGCCAATGCCAAGACCTTTTCTCTGCCCCATTGTGTAATACATTAGCCCGTCATGCTCACCGCAAATCTCACCATCCACTGATTTTACAATACCTGGATTTGAAGGTATATATTTTTTCAAAAAATCTTTAAAAAATTTTTGTTCGCCAATAAAACAAATACCCGTACTATCTTTTTTTGCATGATTTAATAACCCATTTTCTTTTGCGATTTGACGAACTTCTTGTTTGCTTATATCTCCAATTGGAAAAAGACTTTTTGAAAGCATTTCTTGATTTAGTAGATACAAGAAATAGCTTTGGTCTTTATTTAAATCAATTCCTTTAAGTAGCTTAAATGACCGATCATCTTCTTTAATTCTGGCATAGTGCCCAGTAGCTATTTTAGATCCACCAATATCTGCAGCATAGTTCAAAAAGGCTTTAAATTTTACTTCTTTGTTACATAATATATCTGGGTTTGGTGTGCGCCCTTTTGAATATTCATCAATAAAATTTTTAAATACCCCATCCCAATATTCATTAGAAAAATTAGTAGAACGAATTGGGATATCAATTGAGTTGCATGCAGCTAGCGCATCTTTATAATCTTCCTCAGCTGTACATTGATCACTTTCCCCTTCCCAGTTTTTCATAAATACACATTCAACGTCAAATCCTTGCTTTTTTAATATTAGAGCAGTTACGGAACTATCAACGCCACCGCTAAGACCAACAATTATTGGTTCAGTCATTTAAAATTTCACTTAAAGATTCAATTAATTTGGACACATCCGCTATTGTATTTTCACGCCCAAAGCTTATTCTAATCGTTGATTGATTGGCTAAATCTTTAATACCCATCGCGCTCAAAATTGGAGACAGTCCTACAACACCAGATGAGCAGGCTGATCCATTTGACACTTCAATTCCTTTGCGATCAAGCTTTGCTAATACAGCTTCATTTTTGTGGTTTGGAATGGCGATACTACATAAACCAGGTACATGTTTTGAGTGGTTGCCATGAAAAATTATTTCTGGATGTTGATCAGTTAGTTTTGTTTTAAAGTAATCTTCTAGTTGTAACAAATGCTTAATTCTATCATTTAAATTTGTATTGACTAATTGAGCAGCAACCCCTAAACCTGCAATACCGCTTATATTTTCGGTTCCAGCACGCAAATTGCTTTCTTGGCTACCGCCTATTATTAAAGGCTTTAAATGGTTACCTTCCTTTTTGTATAAAAATCCGATTCCTTTAGGCCCATAAAATTTATGTGCTGAGAAGCTCATATAATCTGCTTCAATTGTATTGATAGAAATTGGAAGCTTTCCTACCGCTTGAACACAATCAGAATGAAATGGGATTGAAAAAGATTTTGCAATATCAATTAAATCTTCAATTGGCTGAATAGTTCCTACTTCATTATTAACATACATTATCGAAACCAATGCAGTATCTTTTCGAATAACTGATTTCAAATCCGATGGATTAACTAGCCCAGTGCTATCAACCGGTAAAATATCATATGAAATACCAAAAAAACTCAATTCATCCAAAACTTTTAATACTGCCGGATGCTCAATTGCTGATGTAATTACATGCTTTTTTTCTTGGTACAATAAAGACCATAATACAATATTATTTGATTCAGTCCCGCTTCCAGTAAAATAAATTTCTGAGGGTTTTGCGCCAATCATATTTGCGATTTCATTTCGCGCTAGTTCAACTACTGATTTTGCAGCCCTCCCAGAAGAGTAAACACTTGAAGGGTTGCCAAAATCACGCTTTGACACTTGATCCATTTTTTTAATAACCTCAGGATGGACAGGTGTCGTAGCTGCATGATCAAAGTATAGCATTTATTAATAGTAGAAATTGAAATCAGATATCATTTCTAATCGAGGCATACAATACAGTATTTTGTAGATTTTTATAGAAAGGAGGTTGGCGCTTTTCAAGTAGATCGATCGTGAATTGTGAGTCATAATCAAACCTAACCACATCCCAATTAAAGGATTCTCCAACAGTAAGAAAGGCAATAGCACCCCGCTGGTCTTCATCAAAAGGTAACCCGGTTGCGCCTTGGCATAAAATTTTTAAATTTTCTTTAGACTCTTGGCGTGGTATATGAAGGTGACCATGCACTATAATAAATTGATCAATTTCAGGGTGAGATTCAGCTATTTCATCGCGCCATGCTAATGCTTCATCCATGGTAGGAGGTATTTCATCCCTTTCATACCAAGCATGAGAAAATTCAACTAAAGTATTACCTACAATTTCTCTATTTGAAATACTCATAGCATTGCAAAAGTCAATACCTTCTTGACCGATTTGAATTGCAGTCCATTCTTCATTATCCACAATCTCTTTTAAGATCGGATCATCTTGCGACATTCCTTCCAGCTCAGGTTTTTCATCCTTCCATATTTCCTCAATTAAATATCTCTCATGATTGCCTCTAAGAACCACAGAATTTGGTGTAGATTTAAGAATATCTAATATCTCATTAGGACTTGGACCGAGTGAGAAATAATCACCTAAAAAAATTATTTTATCGACATCATCTCTATCATTGATAATTTCTAATCCTTTGTTTAGCGCAGCAGAATTGGAATGCACATCCGTTATTATTGCATAGGTTTTCGTATTCATAAGCCTTTAAAATACATAGTCTTTAAGAGTGCGGTCAAGTCGTCTGTTAAAATATTATTTCATTCTTATTTCTTGTACAAATTTTACTTAATAGCTAATATCGAGACCTTATGTCAAAAAATACTGTCCTAATTGTTGGTTCGATTGCTTTAGATACAGTCGAAACCCCATTTGATAAAAAACACAACATTATTGGTGGCTCAACAACCTTCAGTCTAATTGCGGCTGAACGTTTTTCTGATGTTGCAGTGGTTGGTGTTATTGGAGATGACTTCCCAAAAGAAGGACACTTACTTTATGATTCTTATGCTAAAGATGTCAAAGATTTAAAAATAGTTGAAGGTAAAACCTTTAGATGGGGTGGAAAATATCATGCGAATTGGAATGATAGGGATACCTTATTTACTGATCTTGGTGTTTTTGCTGATTTTGAACCCGTATTAAGCGATTCAAATCAAAATAGATCACATATTTTATTAGCAAATATTCATCCAGATTTGCAATTTTCAATTATATCTCAAAACAACAATCCAAATTCACTAATTGTTGTAGATACTATGAATCTTTGGATTGAAACAACCCCCACTCAATTAAAAAAAGTTTTGTCAGCTTCAAATATTTTATTGATAAACGAAAGTGAATCGATGATGCTTGCAGGAGAAAAAAACATAAATGCCGCAGCTTCTTCCTTGTTAAGCCTAGGCCCAGAAATCGTTGTGATTAAGAAAGGTAGCAACGGAGCTGAGTTATTTTCAAACAAAGAACATTTAAAAATAGGAGCCTTCCCAGTCGAGCAAGTTATTGATCCAACTGGAGCTGGAGATGTTTTTGCTGGTGCCTTTACAGCTTGTTTATCTGCCGGTCAAACCAGCCAGTCAGCTTTATTAAATGCTTCAGCAATGGCCTCTATTTGCATCGAATCCTTTGGAACCGAAAGAGTTCAAAGTACATCTAATGATGAAATTCGTGAAAGAGTGGATTTCTTATCTAAAACTGTTAAATCTTGACCCCCTTATTTTAGAACCATAAGTTCTTTTACTTAAAATTATAAATAAAGAGACATTATGAATAAAATCTATAAAAACGTATTTACGATTATACTATTTTCCATTTCATTAAATTTCTGGTCGTGCAATTCAACGGTTGAATACACCTCAGCAAAAATGGCCTTACAGAACGAAAGATGGGATGAAGCAGAAACATATTTACTTGAGGCGCTTAAAGTTGAACCTGAAAATGCAGAGGTGATGGTGCAAATTGGCTATCATGTCCATGCAAGAAAGCAAGAGTGGAAGGAAATGAATGAAATGTTTAATAAGGCTGTTTCAATCAATCCTGACGGTAAAGCCCTTGGAAGGCCCGTAAAGGAAATTACCCAAAATTATAGAGAAATGTACTGGGCAGAAAATTATAACAAAGCTGTCAGAAGATTTAATAATTATAAACAAAAACAAGATAAATCAATTCTTGAAAATGCTATTGAGATTTTTAATGAATCCATTCTTATAGATCCTGCAAAGTCGCAAACCTATTCTATTCTAGCAACCTGTTATTACGAGCTAGGAGACTCTGAAAAAGCTATTAAATCTGGAACCAAGGGTTATGAGATGAACTCAGAAGATTTTCAAACAAATTATACCCTTGGACAAATTATGGCCTTAACCGGAAATAAGAAAGATGCACTTTTTCATGTGGAAAAATCTGTACAATTGGATCCATCAAACACTGAGGCTATTCGTCAACTAGCAACTCTTTATTATGATAATGGAGAAAAAGAAAAATCGGTTGAAACCTTTGAGGTAGCAATCAAGCAAGAAGATGATAAAATTATCAAAGCAAATTTATATTTTAATCTTGGGGTTCTTTACATGCAGCTGGATCAATTTGAAGATGCTGAAGATAACTTCTTTTCAGCATATGATCTTAATCCTGAAGACACTGAGGCCCTAAGCGGCATAGCACAGACGTTTGAAAATGCCGAAAAATGGAGGAGAGCATCAAAATTTTACAGAGAGCTAATTGAGCTTGACCCGGAAAATCCAGATCATTATAAAGGTATGGCCAGGGTTTTGATTAAGCAGGGTGATATGGATGGCGCAACAAAGTATTTTGAAAAGGCAAAAAAACTCGGCGGTTAATATAGCGCTATCAGTATACTTTTTGCCTTTTTCTTATATATTCGCTTAATGCTATATCAAAATTTTGATCAGTAAAAATTGGAACGTAATCTATCTTTTGATTGCCGCACTCTTTTTTGTATTTAGCTTTAAATTCATTAATTTTATTCTGATACGATGATCGAATATGCCATGGATCTGTGGTAATAAGATTTCCCGATTCCATGTCTTTAAATCTTGTTCTTTCATTGAAATCAAAATTGAATTCTTGTCTATCCATTAAATGAAAAACAATCACCTCTTGTTTATTATGCCTAAAGTGATTTAAACCCTTTAGAACATTATCAGGTTCATCCAAAAGGTCTGAAATAAGAATAACCAAACCTCTTTTTTTAATCCTTTCCGCC
Source organism: Fidelibacterota bacterium (assembly GCA_036166315.1). Lineage (GTDB taxonomy): Bacteria > Fidelibacterota > Marinisomatia > Marinisomatales > TCS55 > TMED108. Next base: position 7,491 of record JAYZHS010000162.1, on the reverse strand, counting down.
ATGATATCAAGTATTGATCTTATATTTGTATTTTGACCAGCCCTGCATTTAGCAAGTGAATTAAATATAATATTTCTATGCGATTTAGATGTTCTCGGAGGAACATATTGCTTGATATTTTCATCAAATAAAATGAGGCCTACTGCATCTTTTTGGTTTATCATCATATGGGTTAACCCCGCTGATAAGGATGCACCATATTTAAGCTTTGAAACGGATTTACTTTTATAATTCATTGATTTGCTAGTATCTAATAGTATATAACTCCTCAAATTGGTTTCTTCTTCAAAGCGTTTGACGTAGTAGCGATCTGTTTTACCATATAATTTCCAATCAATATGTCTTATTTCATCTCCCTGTCCATAAAATCTATGCTCAGCAAACTCAACACTAAATCCATGATATGGGCTCTTATGTTTGCCTACTAGATAGCCCTCAACAACTAACTTTGCCCTTAAAGACATGTTATCTATTTTTGCAAGAACACTGGGGTTAAGATATTTTTTTTGGCTAGCCATTGCTTACTAGTTTTGCAAGGATTTCATCTACAGTTATATTGTCAGCTTCAGCGCTGTAGCTTGCTATGACGCGGTGACGGAGTACTGGGTAAACCATTTTTTTAACATCATCTATATTAACTGATGGATTTCCATTCATTATAGCATGTGCTTTTGCGCCTAGGATTAAGGACTGTGTAGCTCGAGGACCTGCGCCCCATTCAATTAAGTCATTAACAAACTTCTTTGCTTGTTTCCCGGGTCGCGTAGATGCTACTAAGTCAACAGCAAACTCTACTACATTATCAGCCATTGGAACTCTCAAAACAAGTTCTTGAAACTCAAGAATCTCTTTTTTAGAGATTATTTTTTTTGAGCTAGAATCAAGTATTGAAGTAGTTTTTTTAACGATTGAAATTTCATCTTCACGATCTGGATAATCAATCAATAAATTAAACATAAAGCGATCCAATTGAGCTTCAGGCAGAGGGTAAGTTCCTTCTTGTTCAATTGGATTTTGTGTAGCCAAAACAAAGAATGGCTTATCAAGTTGATAAGATTTACCAGCTGTTGTAACGTGTTGCTCTTGCATAGCTTCAAGCAGCGCAGATTGAGTTTTAGGAGGTGTTCTATTTATTTCATCTGCCAGAATAATATTGCTAAAAATTGGACCCTTAAAAAACCTAAAAGATCTTTTCCCCGTTGATTTTGCCTCATCAATAACCTCGGTACCTGTTATATCACTTGGCATTAAATCTGGGGTAAACTGGATTCGGTTAAAATTCATATCTAATAATTCAGCCATAGATTTAATTATTAGTGTTTTAGCTAATCCAGGCACTCCAACAATAAGAGTATGCCCCTTACAAAGAAGAGCAATTAATATATGATTTAATACCTCGTGTTGTCCAATTACTGTTTTTCCTATTTCTTCAAAAAACCTCGATTTCATATCTCCAAGTTTTTCTAAAAGTACTATATCTTTTTGATCTGTCATGGTTTACCTATATTGTTTTAAATGGGAGTGAAATTACATTTTGATTTTCAATGATTCAAAGAGATGTCTTGCGAAGAAAATTTTGATTTATCAAATTATAAACCATGAAAAATAACAATAAATCATTCATTGATTTAAATAATTCAGAGATTCAAAAAATATTTAAAAAATTTGACGTTGAGCCATATCGCCTAAAACAAATCAATGATTGGATTTATAATAAGCATATTCAGGAATGGCAGGAAATGATAAATATTCCTAAAGATCTTATTGCAAGTCTAAACGCTGAAACAGCGCTACACCCCCTTAAAGAAATTAATTACTCGGGTTCAAAGAATGATCCAACTCAAAAATATCTTTTTTTAACATCTCAGAGAAATAAGATAGAATCTGTTTTAATGCGTCAAAAAAACAGAACCACAATATGTGTTTCAAGTCAATCTGGGTGTGCAGTTGATTGCGACTTCTGCGCTACAGCCTCGATGGGGTTTATGCAAAATCTGAGTTCTGGAGAAATTGTAGATCAAGTATTGCAACTTTCCAATAGATCAAGTTCAAAAATAACCAATGTTGTTTTTATGGGCATGGGGGAACCTTTCTTAAATTACCAAAGAGTTATTGAAGCTGCTAAAATAATGAATGAAAAAATGAAAATTGGCTCACGAAGAATAACTATATCTACAGCGGGTATTGTTTCAAAAATTTACCAGATGGCAGATGATAAACTCCCTTACAAGTTAGCTGTCAGTCTAAATGCCCCAAATGATGATATAAGAAAAAAAATAATGCCCTTAACTTTGACCAACCCGATTAATGAATTATTGAAAGCTGCAGAGTATTATTACAATAAAGTCCGAAGATTTATCACTTTTGAATATGTCCTACTTGAAGATATAAATAGTAATGAAGAATGCGCTTACCAATTGATTCAATTATTAAATAATATTCCCTGTAAGGTCAATCTAATTCCATACAATGAGATTGGGGCATCTTATTCAAGACCTGATAATTATACCATAAATAATTTTGAAAGAATATTGAGTGAAGCGCCATTTACAACTACTATTAGATGGAGCAAGGGAATAAATATTGATGCTGGATGCGGTCAGTTAGCTGTGAGCAATTAGTTTGATTAATTTTGACTTAATGGCAGAAAAAATTTTTGATGAATCAAAATTTAATGGACAAATCGCTGTAATTTTAGGCTCAGGTCTAGGAAAAATTACAAGTAATATAAAGAATAGTATATCAATACAATACATATCTATTCCACATTATCCACAAACAACTGTTGAAGGTCATCCGGGGGAGCTAGTATTAGGCGCACTTCATGATATTGATATTCTTATAGCAAAAGGAAGATTTCATTATTACGAAGGATATTCATTTGAGGAAATAACAATTCCTATTCAGCTTTTTTCAAGGTTAGGGATAAAATATCTGATCATAACTAATTCAGCAGGGTCAATGAATTTGAATCATCCACCAGGAAATTTTATGGTTGTTGATAGCCATATGGACTGTACTTTTCGCAGTGATTCAAATGATCCGGAAATTCGTTCTCACTCAATATTTCATGATCCAAGCTTAATTCAGCTTGCAAAGTCATCTGCAAAAAAATTAGAACAAGAAATCAATACCGGAACTTACTGTTGGACTTTAGGACCTTGTTATGAAACTCCTGCTGAAATTGAAAATATGCGATATCTAGGAGGAGACGCGGTAGGGATGAGCACAGTGCCTGAAATAGTTACTGCAGCTAAACTTGGCATAAAAACACTTACCCTTTCATGCTTGACAAATTATGCTGCAGGTATATCTAGATCACCGCTTACTCATCACGAAGTTGTTATGAATGCAAAAAAATTTGATAAAAATTTTTCTAATCTAATTATAGAAATTATCAAAAAAATTGATTAGTAGATTTAATATCCTACCGCAGTGTTTTCACCGCGCTTATCAGCTCCACCCCAAAACCCATTTTCATCAATCATAATTCCATTTGCTTCGCCAATATTTCCGCGCAACTTTAAGTTATGCCCCATTTCTTCAAGTTGTTTAATTATTTTTTTTGATAGACTATTTTTTTCGTATTCAATTAGATCAGGCATCCATTGCGAATGAAATCGGGGTGCATCAACAGCTTCTTTAATCGTCATATCATGAAGTGTAACATTTAAAAAATTTTGAAGAACCGTTGTTATAATTGTTGATCCTCCAGGAGTGCCTAGAATAAGAAAAGGCTTGTTATCTTTCAAAATAATTGATGGGGTCATCGAGCTGAGGGGACGTTTGGATGGTTGAATAGCGTTTGCTTCGTTACCTAATAATCCAAACATATTTGGCACACCAGGCTTACTGGAAAAATCATCCATTTCATTATTCAAAATAAAACCTGCGCCGGTTACTGTTATTCCGCTTCCATAGCCAGAATTTATTGTTGTAGTCACAGAAACAGCGCTACCATCCTTATCTACAACTGAGTAATGAGTAGTTTCTTCGCTTTCATTCCCTTTTGAATTACCAGCCTTGATCACTTTTGAAAGCGATGCTTGAGACAAGTCTATATCTTTAACCCTCTTTTGCGCATATTTTTTAGAGAGAAGCATCGAGGTTGGAACGTCCCAAAAGTCATCATCCCCAAGATGTGTGGCCCTATCAGCATAAGCTCGGCGCTCCACTTCAGTTATCAAATGCACATAATCTCTAGAATTGAACTTTAGATTATCAAGATCATTCGCATTGCTTTTGAATATTTCGTCAATCATGTTGAGCATTAATACCAAAAGAATACCTCCTGAGCTTGGAGGTCCCATTGAAATTACTTTAAAGTCATTAAATTGACCATAAATAGGTTCTCTGTACTTGGATGAATAATTTTTCAAATCTTCAAGCGTTATCCAGCCACCTACATTGTCCATTTCTGACACTATTAATTCAGCAGTTTTTCCTAGATAAAATCCATCACGCCCTTTTTCAACAATTCTTTTTAATGTTTCTGCCAAATCTTTTTGGTAGAAAATATCCCCAGCTTTCCATTTTCTATCCTTTCGAGTAAAGATTCTTTTTGTTTCAGGATGTTTACTTAAAAATGACTTTCTATTATTAAATCGTTTTGCCTCATATTTAGATAATTTAAATCCTTGCTCAGCATATTTGATAGCAGGTCCAATTAACTGATTAATTGATATATTGCCAGAGCCGTAATCACTCCACGCCTTCAATAGCCCATCAACAGATCCAGGAACACCTGAGGCGAAATGAGTCCGCGTTGATTTTCCTTTAATAACATTTCCAACTGAATCCAGATACATATCCTTGAATGCTGCTTGTGGGGCCATTTCTCTGTAGTCAAGGGTAAAGGTTGTTTCATCGTTTAAGCGTGCAACCATAAATCCCCCACCACCTATGTTACCATTTGAAGATGAGGTAACTGCTAAAGTAAAGCCAACTGCGACCGCTGCATCAACTGCATTGCCCCCTTTATCCAAAATATCTATACCTACTTGTGAGGCTTGCCGGCTTGTAGAAACAACCATTCCATTATGCCCATGAACAGGGCTACGCTTTGAGCATGTAATAAGAAGGAAACAAAGAATAAAAAATAATTTATTTTTCATTTTTCATCTTCAAATAAACAACTTTTCCTTCTCGTCTTTTATCGGCAGCACCATCAAGCGCATTTGGTAGGACAGTAATCAAATGAAGGCCCGAAACTTCATTTCTGCCAAAATTGGTCACATTGTACCCTTTTTTTCTAAGCATTCTTTCAATTTTTTTACCTTGACGAGAGCCCTCAACTTTTACCTTTTCACCTCGGGCAACAATGTTTGGTTGATCTACTGCTTTCTGCGCAGACATTCCCCAATCAAAAACACCTACAATTGTTTTAGATACATAGGCGGGTATTGAGTTTCCTCCAGGCGATCCGGTTATCATCAATAGATTATTAAATTTGTCAAAAATCATAGTAGGAGACATTGATGACCTAGGTCGCCTGTTGGGAGCAACTGCATTTGCTAAACGTGTTCCATCATCAGGAACTTTTCTTGCAAAATCTGTCATTTCATTGTTTAATAAAAACCCTGAGGCCCAGCGGTGAGATCCAAATGCGCTCTCAATCGTTGCTGTCATTGAAACCGCATTGCCTTCAAAATCAATAATTGAAATGTGAGTTGTTCCAGATGCTTCCTCAGTATTATCTAGCCCCCAAATAGGGATTTGATCTTTATAGCCAAGCAAATTTGAAGGGTCTCCTGGGGATGGAATTTCATTTGGTTTAAATCTTTCTTTAGATCGTAATTCCAAATATTTAGGATCTAATAATGCATCGATAGGGATATCAACTTCATCGGGATCTCCAAAATAATGATCCCTATCAGCGTATGAAAGACGTTGCGCATCAACGAATGCAGCAATTTTTTCTTGTTGATTTATACCTTTATAAATTAGATGATCATAAATTCCTGCAATCATTATTTGTGCACCACCTGATGAGGGAGGGGAGGTTGTGCAAATTCTCAAATCTCTAAATGTCCCACATATAACGGGTCTTACTACAGTTTTATAATTTTTTAAATCATCTAAACTTAAACTGCTTGGATTTGGCTCAGCTCTTGCGCTAGAAACAATCTCATTTGCAATGGAACCACTGTAAAAAGCAGATGGCCCTTCTTTAGCTATTCGCTTTAGTGTAGTTGCATATTCATTATTAATTAATATATCCCCCGACTTTAACGGAGATCCATTAGGATAGAAATATTCTTTTGAGCCAGGATTAATTGCTAGTCTTCCATATGATTGCAGAGCTTGAACAAATCCAGACAACCTAGGCGATACTTCAAATCCATTCTCCGCTAAATTGATGGCATAATTAAAAAGTTTACTCCATTCTATTCTTCCTGATTGATCATGCGCAGTTTTATAAAGCGCAACAGCCCCAGGTGAACCAACCGCCTTTCCGCTAACCCAAGCCTCTCGAAAACCCATGACCTCACCATCCTTCATAAACATATCTACCGTTGCTTTTGATGGCGCTGTTTCTCTACCATCAATGAACGTCAGGTCTCCACTTTGAAAATCATAATTGAGCATAAAACCACCACCACCAAGTCCAGAACTCTGTGGTTCCACTAGACCCAAAACAGCATGCGCAGCGATCGCTGCATCAACAGCGCTACCGCCCATATTTAAAATGTAAACAGCAGCATCAACAGCATGAGGGTTTGCAGCGCTTACCATAGCGCCTTTATCCCATAACTGTTTTTTTGAAAATAAAGGAGTAGGTACTTCATGCGTAGTGCTACTACATGAAAATATAAAAAATAAAGTAAAAAATAATTTAGCTTTCATTAGTATCTTGTTTCTGCCATTTTTTTTGATAGGGTAACAATACTAAATAAATTCCAGTTAACCAAAGCACTAGTAAAACAATTCCAGAAGGTAAAAAAATTAAATATTTTATTGATGAATTAAACCAAGACCCATCATGCAGCGTTTCAATTAAATCCGATCTGCGGTAGGCTTCTTGAAGGACTTGTCCTGTATTTGTATCAATTTGAAGTTCCCACCTATTTTTAGTGCGAACTTTTACTATTCCCTTTTCAGGTCTTACATCCAATCTATCAATATCTGACCAATCTTTGATTGTAACATTTTTTGCATTTTTTGCAGTATTGAGAATTTGATCAAAGCTTAAAGAAGGCAAGTTTTGAATAGAACCACTTTGAGTAGATGGCTGGATCCACTCAAAATCTTTTTTTAATTGCAATAGTATTCCAGTGGTAAAAATAATCAGAACCGGTAGGGCAACAACAAAGGCGCCCCAATAATGTACTTTTCTAGACCATTTGTTCAGATTGAACTTTTTTTTAGTCAAAATTAATTTCGACGCGAAGATAATTTAGCAAGAAGTCTTAGTATTTCTAAGTAAAGCCAGATTAATGTTACCATTAAGCCAAAAGCGCCATACCATTCCATATACTTGGGCGCACCTTT
>JAYZHS010000161.1:0-6146 GCA_036166315.1 Fidelibacterota bacterium | reverse complement strand
ATATCCAAAACCATTAATAAAATATTTATCGTATAAATCCCAATCGATATAGGCAACAGCATTGCAGAGCTTTAGAAATGGTTGATATAAAAATCTATTATAATTCTCATCAAAATAATACTTGTTCAATGAAAGCTTGTAAAGTGGTCCAAATCTTTTAGCCCAATTTTCTGCAGATAATTTTTGTTTATAGTACATGGTAAATGAAAGCCCAATACCAACAGCTGCAACAAGCAACGACAAAGCCATAGCTGTATAATGGGCGTGATGTACACCATCATAAATCTCCTTAGCGGTAGGATTTCCTGGTACGGCAGAATTTGTAGCTTTAATTAGCTTTGTAAACCAGCCGTAATCTGAAAATGGATTAATGTATGGAAGTGTGTAAAAAATAAAGAGACTTAATGCTGCAAGAACAATTAATGGATAGGTCATTACTTTTGGTGATTCATGTATACCTTCAAAAACTTTTGGCATTTTAGGCTCACCATAGAAAGTTAGAAAAATAAGTCTAAACATATAAAAAGCTGTGATAGCTGCTGCGCCAAATCCAAAAAAGGCTAAAACCCAATGCTGTGGGTGGTGCTGGACATAGGAAAGGGTTCCAGCAAGTATCGCATCTTTTGATAAAAAACCTGAAAATAATGGAACACCAGCTATTGCAAGAGTTGCTATTGACATTGTTAAGCTAGTAATTGGCATCTTTGATCTAAACCCACCCATGTTTCTCATATCCTGCGGGTCGGTATCATGATCATGAAGCTCATGCAGAGAATGGTGCATTGCATGAATAACCGATCCTGAACCATAAAATAAACATGCTTTGAACATCGCATGGGTTAATAGATGAAAAAACGCTGCAACATAGTTTCCCACGCCAACAGCTAGTATCATATAGCCTAATTGACTGACTGTTGAATATGCCAATACCTTTTTTATATCATTTTGTGTAATTGCTATTGTGGCAGCAAAAATCGCAGTAAATCCACCAACGTAAGCAATTATTGTTAATGCCTCAACGGTAAATAGCGGGAAAAGCCTTACCGTAAGATAAACCCCAGCAGCAACCATTGTAGCTGCATGCATTAAAGCTGATACCGGAGTTGGTCCTTCCATCGCATCGGGAAGCCAAATATGTAGAGGAAACTGCGATGATTTACCCACTGCGCCCATAAACAAACCTAGACCGGCAAAGGTTAGCAGAGATCCAGAAATTAATTCATTAGATACGCCAGTAAAAAGCTGCTGAAAATTGAAAGAGCCAATAGCTGTAAACATAATCATGATGCCAATAAAAAAACCAATATCACCCACCCGATTTGTTAAGAAAGCTTTTTTACTTGCATCAGCAGCAGAATGTTTTTCAAACCAATGTCCAATCAATAAATAGGAGCTCACCCCAACCAATTCCCAAAAAATATAGAGAGACATCAAATTGTTTGCTAATACAATACCGTTCATTGAGAATGTAAAAAGCCCGAGGTACGCATAATAGCGGTTATAGCGTATATCGCCCTTCATATATTCTAAAGAAAAGATGTGCGTCATGCTTGAAATCAAAGACACAACCAATAACATAACTATAGTTATATTATCAATCCAAAACCCTAGATCAATTTTAAAAGCACCCAGGTCTATCCAGGAGAAATACACCTCATGGGAAAATTTGTAATCCCAATTAGAAAGCATTCCAATAAAGAGAGATAGGGATAATAACAGAGTTATAAGAATTGCGCCCACAGAAACCCAATCGCCTTGCCTAGGAAGTCGTTTTCCAAAAAAGATATTTATAATGAAAGCGATTAACGGAAGAAATAAAATTAGTAAGCAAGCGTTGGTAATATAGCTACCCGTCATCATTGTTTTAGCTCGCTTACATCATCAATGTTGATAGTATTAAAATTATTAAAAATATTAATAATGATTGCTAATGCAACAGCAGCCTCAGCCGCTGCAAGTACAATCACAAATAAAGCATATACATGCCCAGACATATTCATTCCGCCGAATCTGGCAAATGCAAGAAAATTGAGATTTGCAGCATTTAGAATTAATTCTACCCCCATTAGAACCGCAACACCATTTCTACGTGTAACAACACCAAAAAGACCCAAAGAGAAAAGAATGGAGCTGATTAATAGATAATTACTTAAGCTGTCCATCAGTCATCTTTCCTTGAAAGAGTCGTAGCTCCAATCAATGCTCCAAGCAGTAAAAAAGAGGCTGCTTCAAAAGGTAAAAGATAATCTATCATTAAAAGATTACCGATTGATCTTGTAGTATCAGCAGGTTCGCTATTTGCAAGCTGAATCCATGGTGTATTATAAATCATAAATCCAAGTACACCTATGAAGCCTAAGATAACAATAGCTCCCATTCTTTTTTGAACAGATGTATGGCTAATATTTACTGATGATATTTTATTAGTAAGCATAATCCCAAAAATAATCAAAACAAGAATACCGCCGACATATACAACTACCTGCACAACAGCTAAAAAATCAGCCCATAAAAATACATATAATGCAGTAACCCCAAGAAACGTAACCAAAAGAGAATAAGCTGAATATAACAAACTTTTACTCATGACAACCATTATAGCTGAGGCCACAGTTAAAATAGCGATAAACCAAAAAGTAAAATCAGCCATTAAGCCTCAGCCTTAGTATCTACCTTAGTCAAGCTATCTTTTTGCTTTGGAGTCAGCTTTTTTGAAAATTCATAGATTAGATCTTTTCTATCTACTTCAGAAAATTCATAATCTATAGGGTGCTTGGAGCTGTTAGGCCCTCCAACCATAAAAATGCACTCTTCCGGGCAAGGGTATGTACATAGGTTGCAATAACAACATTCTGACATATCTATAGTAAAACGATTTACCACAAATCCCTTTTTTGTGCCATTAGATGTAACCCCAGTATGTTTAACTTTGGGAATATCTTCTCCTCTTTCAGATTTAATTGTTTCAATTTTAATACAATCAACTGGACATGCTCTTTCGCATCTATAGCATCCAATACAATCATCAATATCAACGTGCAACCTGGATCGAATCACATTATAATCTTCATGATTAAAACCAATATTTCGTTCGGGTCTAGGCCAACGTTCTTCGGGGTATTGAAGCGTAACGTTATCTTTTCTGATATTCATCATATGTCGAAAAGTAATTCGCATTCCAGTCCATAAAGTGTTTACTGTATCATACATATTTGAAAAATATTTAGACATTTTTTACCCTATAATTAATTTCCATATTCCTACTCCAAAAATATTAAACATTGCGATCGGTATAAAGACCTTCCAGCAAACATGCATTAATTGATCTACGCGAAGCCTTGGAAAAGTCCATCGAAACCACATCATAATAAAGATTAAGAAAATAATTTTTCCTGTAAACCAAAATAGTCCCCATATTGGTGAATTAAATAACCCTGGGATCGGACTCAGCCATCCCCCTAGAAAGCCTACTGCTGCAAGACCACTAACAACGAACATGTTTGCATACTCGCTTAAAAAGAATACTGCCCAACGAAAACCAGAATACTCAGTCATCCAACCAGCAACAAGCTCAGATTCAGCTTCAGGGATATCAAAAGGTGTTCGATTAGTTTCAGCAACCGCGCTAATAAAAAAAATAAAAAAAGCTAAAAAACTGAAGGGGTTGTTAAATATTATCCAATTTGGCAAAATACCCCAAACCGTTCCAGATTGAAATTCAATCATAGATTGAAGATTCATTGTGCCTGCCATCATAATAGGAACTATAATTGATAATCCAGCTGGTATCTCGTAGCTAATAATCTGAGCTGCTGATCTCATCGCTCCGTATAGCGACCATTTATTATTTGATGCCCAGCCCGCCATGACAATTCCGTGAACACCAATAGAGCCTACAGCAATTATATAGAATACTCCAATATTGACATCTACAACTTGAATAACGGAACTAAATGGTAAAACTGCTATACCTAAAAATGCCCCTATAAAAATAATAAAAGGGGCAACTTTAAATAGTAATTTATCAGCAGAAGATGGAATAGTATCTTCTTTAATAAGGAGCTTGAGCGCATCTGCAATAGTTTGAAGAACACCCCATTTTCCAGCATGAAGCCCAGGTCCTTGACCCATCGGCCCGATACGATCCATCATAAAGGCCGAAACTTTTCTTTCAACGTAAACCGCAACTGTTGCATTCAATGCCATAAGCACAAAAAGTGGAATTCCAGCAATCGTCACTGCTAATAAAAACGTAATTAGGGGAATATCAATAAACTTTGAAAACAATTCGATAAGAAAATCAACGGTCATCTATCGATTTCTCCTAAAACTATGTCCAAACTTCCTAAAATTGCCAGAACATCAGAAATCATCCATCCGCTCGATATCTCATCTAAGCAAGACAATGCAGTAAAAGCAGGGGAACGCATTTTTACTCTACTTGGCGAAGGGGTGCCGTCACTCATAATGTAATAACCTAAATCGCCTCGTGGGCTTTCTGTTCTTCTATAAACTGATCCCGCAGGTGGGCGAATCTTTTTAGGCATTGTTTCAAATACATCTCCACCAGGTAGATCTTTAAGTGCCTGACGAATAATTTTTGCACTTTGACTTACTTCAAGCATTCTAACCCAATATCTATCAAAACAGTCTCCAAGGGTTCCAAATTCACCTGTACCCGTTGGAACTTCAAATTCAAAACGATCATAGATAGAATAAGGCTCGTCCTTCCTTACATCCCATTTCACACCTGATCCTCTAAGGTTTGGACCCGATACACCATAACTTATAGCTACATCAGAAGGAATAACGCCTACATCTGCAGTTCGTTCAATAAAAATTTTATTATATGTTAGTAAATTATTATACTCATCTATTTGAGGTTCAAAATAATCTAGGAATTCGATACAAATCTTCTCAAAGTCTTTAGGAAGGTCATGCGAAACGCCTCCAATCCACATATAATTATATAATAAACGAGCGCCACAAGTGTATTCAAACATATCTAAAATACGTTCACGATCTCTTAGCATATACAAGAAAGGGGTGAACGCTCCAATGTCTAGACCATACACCCCCAAAGCGAGGAGATGGCTAGCAATACGATTTAATTCAGCCATTATAACTCTTATATACTGAACTCGTTCAGATACATTAATTTCCATCAATTCTTCCATGGCAACCACATATCCAAAATTGCTATTCATGGAAGCTAAATAATCGCATCTATCTGTAAAGGGAATAACTTGCTCATAAGTCACATTTTCAGCATGTTTTTCAAAGCAGCGGTGTAGATAGCCTAGATGAGGAGTAATCTTCGATACAATTTCTCCATCCGTAGTAACTTCAAGTCTTAATACTCCATGTGTACTGGGGTGCTGTGGTCCAATGTTTAGGACCATTTGATCGCCTTGAACTACTCCCATTCTTCTTCCTTAATTTTTGGGACTACAATTCCATGGAAAGATTCTTGCTCTTCATAATCTTTACGCAAAGGCCATCCTTCCCAGTCATCAGGACATAAAATTCTTCTCAAATCACGATGACCAGTATATTCAATGCCAAACATATCATAGGTTTCCCTTTCAAACCAATCGCCAATTCTCCATAACTGCTCAATAGAGGAAACTTTAGGATCCTTTCTATCATGATTAATTACAACCTCTATTTTATGACGATGTTCCATTGAATGTAAATTATAGTGCGTCTGTAAAGGTCCTTCTTCGCCTGTATCAACACCTGTGATGCACTCTAATTGATCAAATGAAAGCTTAGGGTCTTCTTTCATGAATGTTGCAATATTCAACCAATCTTTTCCGTCTATTTCAACTTGATTTTCTGGTAATTCATCATTATTTATAACTGATTTTTCAAATTGATTTTGAAGCGCTTGTTTGATTTCTGTAAACGTCATGCAAGTTTCCTTGTTAAGGGGCGCTCCGTTTGTATTTTTTCTTGAAGCTTTAATAATCCTTCAATCAAAGCTTCCGGTCTAGGAGGGCATCCTGGAACATAAACGTCAACAGGGACAACTAAATCAACTCCCTTTAAAACATGATAACCATGCTGCCAATAAGGACCGCCACTCGTAGCACAACTGCCCATTGAAATCACGTATTTAGGATCGGCCATTTGTTCGTATAGTT
>JAYZHS010000160.1:0-3380 GCA_036166315.1 Fidelibacterota bacterium | reverse complement strand
TGAAACAGCTAGCTGCAGCTAAAGATTTGGGATCTATTTTGAAGCATGTTGGGCAATCATTTAATGTATCTACGGATATAGTTTTCTCAAGCATGGATCAACCCCTTGGCAATACTGCTGGAAGGTGGTGTGAGGTCTTGGAATCGATCAATGCTTTAAAAGGGCAAGGCGCGGATGATCTAATGGAGGTAGTATTTGAGCTTGGAAACAAACTATTGCTCCAATCGGGAGTCGTAAAAACGAATGAACAGGCAATTCAGGCTCAAGAAAATAGCATCTCATCCGGTAGGGCTTATGAAAAATTTGAAGAAATGGTTGTAAATCAGCAAGGGAATATTCGAGATGCAATTAAAGTGAATCAGCCTTTATTTGTAAAAGAGATTACTAGTGATCAAGAGGGTTTTATTGAATCTTTCGATACCACCATGATCGGTTGGGCTAATGTTGATATGGGTTGCGGTAGAAGAACTAAATCTGATACTCTTGATAATTCTGCTGGCATTGAATTCAATGTTAAAGTTGGAGATCATGTTAAAAAAGGGGATCGTGTTTTTCGTTGCTTTAATTCAAATATGAGCAAACTTGAAAAAGCTTGTATGATTTTAAATAAGACATTTTCGATCGGCGAGAAAAAAGCGGAAACCCCAAAACTAATCTATAAAAACTAATTCATGCGATGAACTTTACAGATCTGTGAAGGCTCAGTTCCTTTAATGAATATCTCAGTCTCAACAGGACATAGATTGGTTGGCCTGTCTTTGCTCGTAGAGCAAATAGTATTATCAATAACACCTTGCGGACGATCAAAGTTTTTGCGTTTTAGACCTAATGTATCATGGGCTGCTGCCATGAAACTCGCCCAAGCAGGTAGCGCAGCGCGCGATCCGTCCTGACCTTCGCCTAGACTTACTCTAGGGTCATCTACACCCATCCATACTCCCGCGGCTATCTGCTTTGAGAAACCGACAAACCATGCGTCAGTCCAATTTTGCGTTGTACCCGTCTTCCCTCCGGCAGGATGATAAAAGTTATATTTCCATCTGGCGCTTCCACCTGTTCCTTTCTCAAGGACTGTTTGTAGCATAGATGTCATAACATAGGCAGATTCTTCGCGTAGCACCTCTTCCCTGATTGGGAAATATTCTTTTATCACATTTCCATAGCGATCCTCAATTCGAGTAATTCCGAATGGCTGATTAAGTAATCCTTGATTTGAAAATGCTGAATATGCATTCACCATATCCAATAAAAATACTTCGGATGTACCTAATGCAATTGCATCCACTGCCCTAATTTCCGTAGTAATACCCATACGCTTAGCTGTCGCTTTAACCTCTAAAGCAGGGACAAGTTCTTTAACTACTCTTACCGCTACTAGATTTACAGACTTTCTAATACCTTCCCTTAAGGATGTTAGGCCACTTGTTGTGCCATCATAGTTACGGGGCATCCATTTCTCCCATTCTCCATCTGCATTAAGCACCCTAAGAACTAAAGGCTGGTTCAATAGTTGTTTGGAGACTGGGTAGCCATTATCTACCGCTGAAGTATAAACGATCGGTTTAAATACGGATCCCGGTTGTCTTTTTGCCTGCACAGCTCTATTGTATTGATCGTGGTAGTCTGGCCTTCCTCCAACCATAGCTAAAATAGCCCCTGAGGTTGGATCCAAAGCCACAAAGGCGCCTTGTACTAGTAATTTATTACGGAGATCTTCGTATAAAGTTGAGTCTCCCTGCATCATCATCTTTACTGTATCCTCAGGGAAAATTCCTAGATATGCAAGTTGAGAAAATTCTTCTTCGTTATTAAATAGTCTCGTATTTAGCTTGCTTTGATTTTGTTTGATCGCGGCAATCAAAGATTCTTCAGCTAATATTTGTAACCTAGAATCAAGTGTTGTGTGAATTTTTAGACCATCTCTATAAATATTAACGCCTAATTGATCATCTTCTTTCTCCATTGTTCTTCTAACATATTCAGTAAAATATGGAGCAAGTCCTTTAGCTTGATCGGCAATTACATTTTCTCTTTCAATCGCGCGGGCTTCTAAAAACATATCCTTATTAATGAATTTTTCATCACGCATTACCCGTAAAACCACATTTCTTTTATAGTGTGCACGTTCTGGGTGTGTAATTGGTGAGAATCTAGCAGGGGCTGGCAAAATGCCAATAAGCATTGCGCATTCGCCTAGGGTTAATAGCGAAACATCTTTTTTAAAATACCTTTTTGCAGCGACCTGAGCCCCATAGGTTCCATGCCCAAAATGCACATTGTTCAAATACATCTCTAGGATCTCATCTTTAGTGTAGGTCCTCTCAATTTGAATCGCTGTGATTATCTCTTTAATTTTTCTAGTGATTGTTTTTTTGAATCCTATCGTATCGTATAACGTTCTGGCTACCTGTTGCGTAAGCGAGCTAAAACCTTGTTCATAGCCTAAGCTAATAATATTGACGATTATTGCTCGAAGAATACTTTTTGAATCGATCCCCCAATGATTATAAAAGCGCCTGTCCTCTGAAGCAATTACTGCATTTTTCATATTATTTGGGATTTGATCTAGGCTAGTAAAGATTCTTTTTTCGAAAAATAGCTCATCTAATATCTCGCCATCAGAAGAATAAATTCGTGTAATTAAGTCTGGATCATAATTTTCTAACTGATCTAATGAAGGGAGGTTTTGCGCTAAAAAAAATAAATACAATAAAACAGTTGCTGCGCCAATCATTGAAACAATAGCTGCGCTTTTAAAATATTTTAGTATTTGATTAAATGAGATCATATTATTCTTTAAAAGATCTAACCTATTATCTTAACACTAAAAGATAAGATCATGGTAAAAGCCTAAGCAAAAATTACTTTTCTGATGGCTTAATCATTTTATTGGGGTCTACTAATTTGTCAAAATCTTCTTCTGACAAGTAACCCAATTCTATAACAGCTTCTTTGAGTGAGGTATTGTCTTTATGAGCTTTCTTGGCAACTTCAGCCGCTTTATCGTATCCGATATGAGGATTGAGTGCTGTTACGAGCATTAATGAATCATACAAGTTAGATTTTATTCTATCTTTATTAGGTGTAATTCCATCGATGCAATTTTTTCGAAACGAATCACAAGCATCATTTAATAAACGAATCGATTGAATAATATTATAAGCGATCACTGGTCGAAAGACATTTAATTCAAAATTTCCGCTAGCACCTGCAATTGAAATCGTCAGGTCATTACCCATAACTTGAGTACAAACCATGGTCATAGCTTCGCATTGCGTCGGATTTACTTTTCCAGGCATAATCGATGAGCCAGGCTCGTTCGATGGAATTATGATTTCACCAATACCTGATCGTGGGCCACTAGCTAACCATCTAATATC
>JAYZHS010000159.1:0-4092 GCA_036166315.1 Fidelibacterota bacterium | reverse complement strand
CTAAAATTCGTCTGTAGTATTCGAATTGTATACCCGTTCCTTGCCAATTTTTTATCTCATTAACAATTTCAATATTTCCATTAAAATTTGAGGAAATCCCTTTAGCTACATGTCCAGTAACGTATTCAATATTTTTTATTTTATAAGCTTTACTCAAAAAAACTTTCTTTAGCATTTTTGCGTATCCATTTTTTCTATAATCCTCTTTAATTACAAAGGCATAGGTATAAAGCGTATTCATTTTGCCATAATTTTTCTCTGTTCTTACCCAAGCTTCTTGAGACAGAGCTTCAAGCGGAATGCCAATTATATATCCAATAATTTCTTTCCTGTAGCGAGCAATAAATGGTAATGATTCCGGATGATTGAAGTATTTCATAATTGTATTTTCTGTCAGAAGTGCTTTAGAGCCATAAATTTTTTCAAGTGACCTTGAAACATCAATCAAACCTTCAAAATCATGATCTAAAGTTTCTATAAGGTACTCGATTTGAAAAACACCGCTTGATGCTACAATACTAGAATGAGATTGCCTGATATTATTCATTTGTTATTTCTAAATTTATCAATAATAAAAAGAATTCTATTCATTAATAATTATAGATTCCCTTTTTGAGGTTCTGTGTTTATAGAGCTAAATTTGAACTATGGAATCCTTTAATTCGAGATTAAAAAATTCAATTAAAAATAAAAATAGTCACCTTTGTATTGGCCTTGATATTAGCCCTGAAGGTATGTTGGATAAATCTGCCACAATAAAAGATTTAAAATTGCACTGTCAAAAGGTGATTGATGCAACTCAGGATCTTGCAGTTGCATTTAAGCCAAATCTAGGTTTTTTTGAACGCTGGGGTTCAAATGGCTTTGAGTGGCTTGAAGAAACAATGAATCTTTTTGAAAAAGATACTATAGTAATTGGTGACGCGAAGAGAGGTGATATTGGAAATACCGCACAACAATACGCCAAAAGTCTATTTGATCATTTTGGTTTTGATGCAGTAACATTGAGTCCTTATATGGGTTTTGATTCAATTAGGCCATTTATATCAGATCCTACAAAAGGAGTATTTGTTTTATGTCTCACATCAAACCCCTCTGCTTCTGATTTTCAAAATATTCGCGCAGATAACACTGATACATTATTTGAAATCGTTGCTAGGACATGCAATGAATGGAATAAGAATGAAAATATTGGGATGGTAGTTGGAGCAACAGCCGCAGAAGAGATTCTAAAAGTAAAAAAACACGCCCCCAACCTTCCTTTATTGATTCCTGGTATTGGAAAACAAGGGGGAGATTTAGAAAAGAGCATGCTTTATGGAAATAATAATGGAATTTCCATAATTAATATATCAAGAAGTATTATTTTCCCCCCTGATTTAAGCGAAAAATCAATTAGAAATGAAGCTAAAAACTACCTACTGAAGATGCGAGCAATACTTGATGACAAGTGATAATTATATTAAAATATTTAAAGAGTCTGGAGCTCTGCTTGAGGGACACTTTGTGTTAACATCTGGCAGGCATAGCTCATCTTATTTTCAATGCGCTAAGGTTCTCCAATATCCAAAATACCTAGAAATGTTTTCAAATGAGATAGCTAGCCACTTCAAGGGATTTGAAATTGATTTAGTTGTCTCTCCAGCTGTTGGAGGTATTGTAATAGGTACTGAAGTTGGTAGAGTAATGAAAAAACGTACAATTTTTGCTGAAAGAGAAGATGGAAAAATGCGATTTAGGCGTGGATTTAATATAAAAGAAAAAGAAAAAATATTAATTGTTGAGGATGTGATTACAACAGGGGGATCTGTTAAAGAGGTCATGCAATTAATAGAAAAAAGTGGAGGAGTTATTGAGGGAGTAGGTGTCATTGTAGATAGAAGCAGTGGGTCGGTTGTTCTTCATCAAAACCAGATATCCCTAGCGTCGCTAGAGGTAAAAAGTTATAACTTAAATGAAATCCCAGCGGAATTAGCAAGTATACCAATTGAAAAACCAGGAAGCAGGAGTCTAGTTTAATGAAAAAAATCTTATCAATATTAATTTTTGGAGCAGTTTTTATGAGTTGTTCAAAAGAAGAAAAAGTTGCAGTGATATCGACCCAGTATGGGGATATGGTTTTAGAATTTTATGAAGAAGTTGCACCTATGCATGTTGAAAGCTTCAAAACTCTCGCGGATGAAGGCTATTTTGACAATACTGCTTTTCACCGTGTAATTCCTGGCTTTGTTATTCAGGGGGGAGACCCCAATTCAAAAGGTGATGATAGAATGCGGTGGGGTTCTGGAGGAAGAGCTGGCAAATTTTTTGGAATTGGAAATGAAAAAGATAATAAGACTTGGAAAATTCCTGCAGAATTCAATGATAAAAAACATGTTAAAGGCACCTTATCAATGGCTAGAAGCAAAGACCCTAATAGCGCTGGAAGCCAATTCTTTATTTGTCATGCAGCAACACCACAATTAAACAATCAATATACTGTATTTGGCCAAGTCATCGATGGGTTAGAAATCATCGACCAAATTGTTTATTCTGAAACTCCTCGAAAGCAAAATCCAGGTTATCGTGGACCTGATGCAGATTATCCTTTTGAAAAAGTTGAAATGAAAATTAAACTAGTAAATAAAAGCCAAGCGCTGAAATAGCCAAAAAGGAACTTCCTAATAAATATATCATTAAAATTCATTAAAACATATTTTATAGTCTGATTTAAATGATTCAATTAAAAAATATCAAATTCCTTTTGTTATTAAGTTTTACATGGGCTCAATTTGAAACACCCGTCACCCTTTCAGTGGTAGAAAAAGAGCCTGTTAGAGCCGGTGAGGTTGCAACTATCATTGTCAATGCTGAAATGGATGATGAATGGAGAATCTATGCACTTAGGAATCAGGGCAAGGGACCTGTAGCCTCAAAAGTTACAGTTTCTGGGAGGGTAGTCGATGAGATTGGAATGGTTTTAGAAGAAGAGCCGGTTGTAAAATATGATGATGCCTTTGAAACTACAACCCGAACACATCATGGTGGAACATCATTTGAAGCACCATTCTTAATCAAAAATAAGATACCGGCAGGTAAGCATAATGTTGAAGTAGCTGTTTTATATCAAGTTTGCAATGCTACACTATGCTATCCTCCTAATGAAGAAAACTTAGTTACAGCGGTTAATATTGTTGAGGGGTCTACCAGGGAAGGTTATAGTGAAATGATTCCCTATAAAGATGCTGTTTTTGATGAAGAAGGCAACATTAGTCTTGACGCTGCTATACTTGAGGGATTTTTACCATTTATTCTTTTAGCCCTATCGATGGGTTTTTTATCTTTATTAACGCCTTGTGTTTTTCCAATGATACCTATTACTGTTGCTTTTTTTATTAAGCGAGGTGAATCAAAAAATGGAACTCCATTATCAAATGCATTGACCTACACTTTTGGTATAATTGCAACTTTTTCTATACTTGGTTTTATTTTAGCATTAACCCTTGGAGCATCTGGAGCTAATCAGCTTGCAGCAAATCCTTGGGTGAATTTATTTATTGCTGGCCTATTCATTTATTTTGCCCTTTCGCTTTTTGGTATGTATGAAATAGATTTACCAGAAAGTATAAAGCAATTTTCCTTGCGCCAAGAAGGTCGCGAAGGGTTTGTTGGTACAATATTTATGGCAGTAACCTTCACCCTTACAAGTTTTACATGCACTGTTCAGTTTGTAGGATTGCTTCTAGTGGCCGCTTCGCAAGGCCAATGGTTCTGGCCAATGGTGGGCATGGTGGTATTCAGTACCGCTTTTGCATCCCCGTTCTTTTTGTTGGCACTTTTTCCTCAATATTTAGCTAATATTCCTAAATCTGGCGGTTGGTTAAATTCTACCAAGGTTGTAATGGGTTTTTTGGAAATGGCAGCAGCGTTTAAATTTATAAGCAATACAGATCTTGTCTGGGGCTGGGGATTCTTTACCCATAATCTAGTATTAGCCATTTGGGCAATTCTAATGATCTTATGCGGAATCTATTTACTTGGAAAAATCAGATTCCCGCATGATTCAGTTTTAGAGGTTTTAAGGCCACCCAGGCTCATGGTTAGCGTGCTATT
>JAYZHS010000158.1:0-3235 GCA_036166315.1 Fidelibacterota bacterium | reverse complement strand
ATTTATTTATCAAATTTGTTACCCTGCTTAACAGATTTCCAAAATCATTTGCAAGGTCGCTATTATAACATTTTACAAATGAATCCAAACTGAAATTAGAGTCTTGACCAAGAACCATTTCTTTCATAAGGTAAAATCTGACAGGATCAACGCCATAGGTTTCAATTAGTTTTAATGGATCAATAACATTCCCCAATGATTTGCTCATTTTTGATTGATCACTTAACCACCATCCATGAGCAAAAATACTCTTAGGTAGTTTAATTCCAGCTGACATTAGCATTGTAGGCCAATAAACTGAATGGGTGGTTAAAATATCTTTTCCTATCAAATGATAATTTACTGGCCAGAAGGTTTTATATTTTTTTTCGTCACTATTAAGTCCTATTGCAGATACATAATTGATAAGAGCATCAAACCAAACATAGGTAACATAATTTGAATCAAAAGGCATTTCAATACCCCAGCTCAGACGAGATTTTGGACGTGAAATACATAGGTCTTCTAGGGGAGATCTTAAAAAACCAAGTACTTCATTTCTTCGAAATTTAGGCTGAATAAAACTTGGGTTTTCTTCAATGTGCTTTATCAGTTTATTTTGATATTTTGACATTTTAAAAAAGTAATTCTTTTCTTTTAATTCTTTAATATCTCGAAAGTCTCCGGACTCAGCCTCTTTTTCAGTAATAAATCGCTCTTCGGATACCGAATAAAGGCCTTCATAACTGTCTTCATAAATATCTCCTTTGTCGTACACTTTTTGAAGAAAATATTTAACGATATCGGTATGGCGTTTTTCTGTAGTGCGAATGAAATCATCGTAGCTTATGTGAAGCTTATCCCACAGTTTTAAAAATCGTGGCGCCATTTCGTCGCAATGTTGCTTGGGGTTTATATTTCTTGATTCTGCTGCCTGCTGCACCTTTTGTCCATGCTCATCAAGGCCTGTAAGAAGGAAAACATCCCTGCCAATATTTCGATAGTGTCTTGCTAATACATCTGCTAGAATAGTGGTATATGCATGCCCAATATGAGGCTTGTCATTTACATAATATATTGGTGTAGTAATATAAAATGGCTTCATACTATTATTTTAGGCTCTTTACCTTTTAATAGAGTTTGAATTGTAATCATCATATTTAACATAAAAAGAGGCATATAAAGATTTCGCGATAAAGCCTCTATTGACTCTTCAAGTAGCACATTGATTTCAAAATAATTTGCCTTTGGAAATTGATTATTAAATTCATTAAATGAATCAGAGAAGTCACTAATCAGCATTGGTAGCTCTTCTCCGCATTTAAATTTATATGCAATATTTATCCACATTTGAATCAAATTAATTCTAAAAATAAATTCCTGTGGCGACCTAAATGCCATCATTGAAAAATCATTGATTTGGCTACGCCAAGAGTTCTGATCTAATTTTATTAAATTTTCTATTAATTGCTGCGACTCTAATAAAGGCTCATTGATATCTCTTGATAATAAATCTTTAGCTAAAATGATATTACCATTTGATAGAAATGCTAATTGCATGGCTTTGCTATTTTCGACTCCATTATTTTCAAGCAATTTTCGAGCTACGTCTAAAGGTAGACCTGGAAAATCAATTTGCTGACATCTGCTAATGATTGTAAGCGGCAATTTTGATTTATTACTAGTAACTAAAATCAATGAAGTGTTGCCTGGAGGCTCTTCCAACATTTTAAGCAACGCATTTGCTGATTCACCACCTCCTTCAGCTAAAAGATGTGCATCAAAAATAATAACTATTTTTCGACCCGATGCTTGTGATTTTAAATAAAGAGATTTGCGTAAAAACCTTATTGAATCAATCGTAATTCTTCTTGCTTTTGGTACATTAATTTTATGAAAAGGGTCTTTGCTTTTTTGCTCTACGGCATTAATGACAAAATCAAAGTCATCTTTACTTAAGTTTTTTATGGGATCAGATTCATTTTTCGATTTTGCCATACTAGGTAGAGGAAAAATAAGATTTAGGTTTTCATGCTGCAATTTAGAAAACTTCATGCAGGAGGGACATGAATTGCATGAAAGAAAATCATCTAAATCGCAATTTAAAAGCTTAGAAAATTCGATTGCCAGCCATTCTTTTGCGCTTCCATTTTGACCAGAAAAAAGATAAGATGTGCCAATTTTTTGTTTAGTCCTAGCTTTGCTTAATTGATCCCAAATTAAAGGTTGTGCATCAGAAATTTTCATCTCTTTTTTAACCAATTCTCAGGGTTGAGTTTTTTACCCTCTCCCCATATTTCAAAATGCAGTTGTGAACCATTGATTGATCCTGAATCGCCCATATACGCTATCACATCTCCGCTGTTTACTTGACTATCTACATTTGTTTCAACATTTGTTACATGACTGTATACTGTATAAAACCCACTACCATGATCAATAATAATTGTTGTTCCATATCCCCTAATAAAGGTTATAGTGGTTACCACACCTCCAAGTACACTTCTAATTTCTGATCCTGGCTTTCCTTTAATATCTATTCCAGGATTCTCAGTAGTTGTCTTTAATTTTGGATTCCACTGTCTACCAAATCTAGCAGCGACTCTACCCTCTGCGGGCCAAGATATTTGCCCTTTCAGCTTTGGAAACTCTTTGGATGAGAGAGCCATTTGTTGCTTTCGAATTCGCTCTTCTCTTTCAAGCCTTGCTATATCTTCTCTAATTTTTTTGATTATAACTTCAAGCTGGTTCATTCCAACTTGCTTTTCTGATAAATAATTTTTTAGTTCTTTCTGGCTCTTTCTAATTCGTGTTAATTCGCGCTGCTCTTTCTTTTTCTTTGATCTTACTTGAGATAGTGTTTTCTCTCTTTCCCTCTTTAAGTACCTTTTTTTTCTGAGCGCCGATTCAAGGACTAATTTCTGCTTGCCAACTTCAATCAACAATGCCCGAATAGTATAATGAGTTTCTCTATCAATTTTTGATATTATTTTCAAATATTTTGATCGATAAATCGCCTGTCTCCATGATGTTGAACTAAGAACTCTTTCTAGATTTGATATTTGACCTTTTTTATACATTGTTGAGAGTCTTTTTGCATATAGCTTGCGAAGCTCTTCTAAATTATTTTCATTTTGATTAATTTTTCTTTCCATTCTTGAGATATCGGTTATGAGTAATTTCTCTTCTTTAACTAGTTCTTTTACAAGCTTTTGAAGTAGGCTTATCTCTTCTGATAAATTGCTAACTTTTCTAA
>JAYZHS010000157.1:0-2768 GCA_036166315.1 Fidelibacterota bacterium | reverse complement strand
TGCTAAAGAATTTTGATTGGAAATATCAATTTTATTTTCAAGGATAGAAAAAGCAATGCACCGGTACATAGCTCCTGTATCTAAATAAAGATATCCTAGTTTTTTTGCCAATAGCTTCGCTGAGGTGCTTTTTCCTGAAGCAGCTGGACCATCAATCGCAATAATCATTTAATACTCATTCTCAAATAGCCTGGAAATTTACATCTTTATTAAATGATTGCCAATTAGTATAGATTGTATATAAATAGCTCAATTATAACCTGCTTATTTCTTTAATTTCTGATTCATGAAGTTCTCGATATGAACCAATTGGGGTACCATCTAAACGTATTGGTCCAAACTGGATCCTTTTTAGACTGAACAAGGTTCGTTTCATACGGTAAACAATTCTTCTGATTTCACGTTTCTTTCCTTGATGCAACCTCATTAATACTATCGTCCTGCCTTTATTTTTTTTCTGTTCGATAATTTCACCCCTGCCCCATTCTTTTTGTCCAATGTATATATTTTTTGCTATTTTTCTTTTTTCCCAATTTTCAAAGGGTTTGTCAATTTCTAATTCATAAATTCTCGGTATCTTATTTTTAGGATGGGTCAGTTTATTTGCAAGATATCCGTTATTAGTTAGAAGCAATAAACCGCTAGTATCTTTATCAAGTCTTCCAATAGGAAATAATCTTTCTTTGAAGTCAATCAATTCCATTACAGTCTTCCTCTTAAGCGGATCATGCATCGTTGTGATATAGCCTTCAGGTTTATTCATCAAAATTGTTCTAAAAGTTTGACTATCTATAATCTTTTGCCCATCCATTCTTACATCGTCATCTATAGTTACTTGATATGCGGGATTTAGTTCTAAGGATCCATTTACAGTTACGCTACCACCTTGAACTAATTTATCGGCCTGCCTTCTTGAGCATGCACCTGATTGAGCAATAAACTTATTTAAACGCATCAATTTGCTCAATTAACTCTGGATCATTTTCAATAAGTTCAGAAATTTCTTTTAATTTGGGAAGATCGGATAGCTTATTTAATCCAAATGATTTTAAAAAAGTGTCAGTTGTTCTGTAAATTAAAGGTCGACCAGGCCTATCATCTCTTCCGCTGATTTTTATAAGTGTTTTTTTAAGTAACGTTTTCAAAACACCCGCACAATCAACGCCTCTTATCGCCTCAATATCGATGCGACTAATCGGCTGTTTATAAGCAATTATTGACAATGACTCAAGTGCAGCTTGAGATAAATAAAACTGACCAGATTTTACGATTAAGCGCCTAACGAAAAAATCGAATTCAGACCTTGTTCGTATCTGAAATCCACCAGCAACAGATAATATTTCAATGGCGTGATCATTTTTTTCATACTTATTGTTTAGTCGTTTTATATACTTTTCTAATTGAGGTGGGTCAGCATCAAAGATGCTATTTATTTTTTTTTGAGTTAAAGGTTCAGGGCTGGCAAAAAGAAGAGCTTCAATTATTTGTTCAATATTTTTCATTGATTAGTTTTTTTCTAAGAGATGGATTTCTATATCTTCAAAAAGAGTATTTTGGTAAACTACAATTTTAAACTGTTGAACTAAATCAAGTATTGCAACAAAGGTTATAATCGATTCAAGCTTGTTTTTGCATGATTTTAAAAGATGTTTGAAAGATAGTATTCCGCAACCAACAAAAGAATCTAAAATAAATTGCTTTTTATCGCTCAGGTCAATTGTATTTAGATCTACCTGGTATGGATTCATTTCAGGGAGGCGATCCATTACCTCTTTAAAATATTTTGCTAATTCAAAAACATTCATTTCTTTTAAAATATTAAGATCTTCTTCTTTTTCGCTTACAGGCTCTGAGATCATTCTCTCATGCTGATAACTTAATTTCTCCCATTTTTCTGAAAGGTTATCGGCAATATCTTTATATTTTTTATATTCGAGAAGCTGTTGAACTAGTTCGGTTCTAGGATCAATTGGTTCACCTAA
The DNA here is from genome assembly GCA_036166315.1 of Fidelibacterota bacterium. Taxonomy (GTDB): domain Bacteria; phylum Fidelibacterota; class Marinisomatia; order Marinisomatales; family TCS55; genus TMED108. The sequence goes on along the minus strand of JAYZHS010000157.1, from coordinate 786 downwards.
ATCATCAAGGTCTGGCCTAGGAAGAAGCATTTTTGATTTAATACGCATTAATGTGGCTGCCATAAGAATGAATTCTCCTGCTACAGATATATTCATAGCCTTCATATCCTCAACAATTTGCAAGTACTCCGCAGTGATTTCTGCTATTGGAATATCATAAATGTCTATTTCATCCCTCCGAATGAAATACAATAAGAGATCAAGCGGCCCTTGGAATTTATCAAGTTCAACTCTATGCATTTAGCCCTTGTAATTCAATCCCATTGCTGTTCTTGCGTTTGATAGGTATTCATCAGCAACAGAGCTAGCTTTATTCGCCCCACCTTCTAAGCATTTAATTACATAGTCTTTATGATTCATCAAATAGTCTCGTTTTTCTCTGTACGGCTTAAAATATTCCCAAAAACATTCGTAAAGTTCATTTTTTAAATCACCATAGCGCAAACCAGGTTTTATAAATCTTTCTTTCAATTCAAGCTGATCTTTTTCAGATAAAAAAAGTGAATATAGGTGAAAGATCGGAGATTCAACACTCTTGGGCTCATCAATATCTGCAGAGTCAGTAACAATTGACATGAATCTTTTTCTTAGTGCTTTTTCAGGTCCAAATATTGGAATTGTATTATTATAAGATTTACTCATCTTTTGACCATCTACTCCTGGGATAAGATGTGTTTTTTTATCGATGTCCGGCTCAGGTACAATAAATACTTTACCATACGTTTGATTAAATCTTTCTGCGATATCTCTCGTCATTTCCATATGCTGTTTTTGATCTTTACCAAC
>JAYZHS010000156.1:0-5823 GCA_036166315.1 Fidelibacterota bacterium | reverse complement strand
ATGCAATCCCAGCTGGTATGGCCCGTCTAATATTAGAAGGAAATGCTAATAATCCTAATATTGATATGACATTCAACTATGAATTAATGGCTGTCAATGAAACGGCATTTTCTTTTGCTATACCATTTGATTCCTACGCAATAGGTATTTCATTAAAATCGTTGCAAGGCTTGCTCTACATGGGAATTGACCCCGATTCGAGTAAAGCTGATTTCATTACGACACCATTCGCAGTGCATGGATCTGGTAGGTACTACATTCGTTCTGGAGTTGGGGGGAAAGGTTGGGGTGTAGACCTAGGGGTTGCTACGAAGGAAATAAATGGAATGCGCTTTGGCGTTTCATTGATCAATGCTTTAGGTACAATAAAATGGAATGAGCCTTCTTTTATTAAGGATATTCTTGCTGGGGAAGATAAGCAGTTCGGAAACAGTGATGATCTATGGCATTTAAAATGGGGCGGAAAAGCATTATCCGATTCCGTTGCAGCAGTTTACACATACACAATTGATTCGCTACGCGCTGATAACCTTTCTAGCAGGACAATTTTTAATAGTAAATCTGAAGTGGTCTATAACTTAGATGAAAATGGCAAGCCTAAACCATTTAATATCAGATATCCTTCAATTTTTCGTATGGGCGCATCGTATAAAAAAGATGATTTATTAATTAGCACCGATCTTACTACAGGGTTTGAAAATAGATTATACACAAATTCACGCTGGAGATGGGCGATTGGTGCTGAGCTATACAGATACCCCGTGATGCCGCTACGCTTAGGGTTTGCCTGGGAAGGCATGGACCGCACCGAGCTAGGCATGGGAGTAGGTTTTCATGGTGGACCAGTAATGATTGATATTGGGTTCTCATTTAAAAAGGGAATGTGGATTCATTCCATGAAAGGATTTAATTTTTCTTTAGGTTTTACGATGACAGATTTTAAAGGTAGAAAAGAAAAAGAGGAGCCTAAAACCGATGGCCCATCACCAGTCCCAGAAGAATCCCTTCCAAATAATGAAGACGGATTAGAAGCGTCACTTCCTAGCGAAGACCAAGAGCAAAATCCCCCCAATACAAAATAATACGTTTCCCATCCATGCAGCTACAACAGGGGATGTAATACCATTGTAGCCAATGGACATACCAAGCTTAATAAAAACGTAATAAATGAAAATCACAAAAATTCCCATTCCAGCTCCAAAAGATAATCCCCCTTTTGGTCGAATCACCACTAGTGGAATACCAAAAAGAACTATAATTAAATTCGTGAACGCAAAAGAAACCTTAAACAAGCGATCAACTTCCCATTTTGTGGTATCAACACCGTTTTCTTTAAGTTGTTTGATTCTAATAGAAAGATCACGATAACTCATCTCATCAGGTTTTTTGGATTGCTGCGTGATATCATCTGGAGAAAAATTAAGATTTAATAATGTATCGCTTTTAGAGATAATGGTATTTTTTACAGAACCCTCACGGTCAAATTCTCGAATCGAAAAGTTATTAACATTCCAAACATTTAAAGAATCTAGCCATTTAATTGTTTTAGCATCCATTCGATTGGTTACGATGCCCTGATCCAAGGAGATAAATGTTATTCCACTGCCAACCATTGATTCGGTCCTGTAGCGTGAGATTGAAATATGGTTCATTTCATTTTTTTGTAAAAAGATATTCCTAATTTCTTTTTTGACTTGAACCCGCGCCTTCCTTTTCATGTATTGTCTTTCAATATCGTACCTTGCCTTATTGCCCTTGGTAACCCATCTGTTATCCAATTCAAATGAAATAAGACTAATTATAAATCCAAGGGTAGTGATAGGAATTGCTATGCGGTATAAGCTAATGCCATTAGACTTCATAGCCGTAAGCTCATTTCTTTTGGCAAGGATGCCAACAGTAAATACTGTAGAAATCAGCATTGACATGGGAAGCCCAATATTAATAAACCAAGGAATGGCATAGATGTAATACTTCATCGTAATGCTTGCTGGTATTGCGTTATCAATAAAGCGATCTAAATTTTCAATTAGATCAACAATGAGAATAACGGATACAAATCCCAAAAGACTCATTCCTAATGTTGAAAGGAATTGCCGAATGATATATAAATCTAGTTTTTTCATTTAAAATAAGATAGTAATTAACACATGAATTTCGCTATAATTCATGACATTTAATGATATTGAAATGAAATTGTTCGAATATTTTGAATCTGCTGTTTCTGCTTTTGCAGGTTTTATGTGGGGATTGCCACTGCTCATCTTACTTTTGGGTGGCGGGATTTACTTCTCATTATATAGCCGATTTATTCCTTTTAAATATTTTCGCCATGGGATCAAGATTTTATTTGGTAAGTATCATGACCCGAATGACCCAGGAGAAATTACTCATTTTCAAGCATTGACGAGCGCTTTAGCTAGTACGGTTGGTTTGGGCAATATCAGCGGAGTTGCGATAGCTATCCAGATGGGAGGTCCGGGAGCTTTATTTTGGATGTGGGTTAGCGCTATTGTGGGGATGTCAACGAAATTTTTTTCCTGCACATTAGCAGTTCTATATAGAGGAAAAGACGATCAGGGCAATATTCAGGGTGGACCTATGTATTATATCGAAAATGGCCTTGGTAAAAAATACAAACCACTCTCTATTATGTTTAGCTTAGCAGGGCTCGTTGGGTGTACAGTAATGTTTCAATCCAATCAACTCGCCGATATCATTCGAAATCAAGTATTTATACCTAATGGATGGTTTGAAAATAATTTGATGATGGGTAATCTAGTACAAGGCTTAATTATGGCCATTTTGACAGCTTTAGTCATTTTTGGAGGAATTAAGCGAATTGGTCAAGTTGCCTCGTTTATGGTGCCAATTATGGTTGTTTTATACTTGTTTTCCGGATTATTAGTCATTTTTAATCACCTGGCTGAGATACCATCATTATTTAAGTTGATTGTGCATGATGCATTTACTGGAGAAGCGGTGATGGGAGGCGCAGTTGGCGCGGTAATCATCGCAGGGGTCAGGAGAGCTCTTTTCTCAAACGAAGCTGGTCTTGGTACTTCGGATATGGCGCATGGAGCAGCGCAGACCAAAGAACCCGTTCGCGAAGGCTTGGTTGCTATGATTGAACCATTTATTGATACAATAGTAGTTTGTACAATTACCGCCATGGTGATCTTAGCATCTGGCGTTTGGCAAGATGAAGGATTAAATGGTGTTACAATGACCACAACAGCATTTATCAAAGAGTTAGGTGGTTTTGGAAAATTTCTTCTGTTAGCGGCAGTACTAACTTTTAGTATTTCAACTATGATGAGTTATTCATACTACGGAAGCAAGTGTAGCGGCTATCTTTTTGGAACAAAAAGTATTTTTTATTACCGCTGTTTCTATATTATTACAATTGTTGTTGGCGCAATGATAACGATCGAAGTCGTAATCAATGTTGTGGATGGAATGTATGCTGTAATGGCAATTCCGACCGTAGTTGGCTCTGTATTGCTTTCTGGAAAAGTGATGGAGGAGGCAAGGCGTTATTTTTCAACGCTGGACTAACGGCTACTTTCGTAGCGAACTTCTGAGCAATCTCGGGTAGAACCGCTACCATCACGCTCAAAACATTTTTCTGAAGTCATCTCACCTTTTTTATAATTATCAACGCGCTGCCGTTCCTGGTTTAGCCAAAACCATTCCCACTTTCCCTCTCTTTTATCGGCTACATATTTGCCTTTCCAGGCAACAATATCATCGCGATCACCTGGAAGATTTTTATAGTACTCTATCCAAGTTCCTTCTTTCAGACCTGCTTTAAAGGTACGCGTACCCATGATACTTCCATCGGGAAAATATCGAACCCAATCACCATGCTTCTTACGATCCTTATATGACGGCTCCTCTTTCACTTGCCCATTATCGTAATATTCGTACTCAAATGAATCATACAAGACCCCATCTCGCCACTCTTCAAAACGTTTTTCCTGAAACTCGTTCCAATAGGTCCATAAAAGATCTTTAACATCTTCCTTGTATAGACCTTCTTCTTTTGGTTTGACGATAATGTCCTGATACCATTCTTGGTATTGACCATGTTTAAGATCATTTTCATAATTGGTTTCAGAATGACGAGTGCCCGTTGAATCATAGAATACAGACCAAAGTTTAACTTTTATCCCATTTTCATAATAAAAAGTGCGCCAATCATCTCCATTCTCAAAGTACGACTCCCATTTTCCATCGTATAGACCATTCTTATCAAATTTAGGTTCTTCAACAATCTGCATATTGTCGTACCGCGGCTCTTCGACAATTTCCAAATTCATATAGTACGTGTAATCATAATAATCGGGATTATCTACAATTTTAATATTATCATAATATTTAAAATCATAATCGGTAATCAGGGTATCTTGATTGTAGAAGGTATAGTTTTGACGTCGATTATCAGGAAAATACGACATCCATATCTGATCTTTCTTATTCCGATCATAATTAAAGGTCATTTTAGTTTCACCGTCCTGGTAAAATTGCTCCCATTTTCCATCAAATAGTCCATCTTTGCTAAACTTGGGCTCTTCCATGATCTGCAGGTTTTTGTAGTAGGTAAAATCATAATCGGTAATCAGGGTATCGAGGGCATAAAACGTATAATTTTCTCTACGACCATCTTGATAGTAGGACATCCATATCTGATCCCTCTTGCCCTTGTCATAAAAAAACTTTTTTGATGTAGCGCCATCAATATAAAACGATTCCCATTTACCATCATAGAGTCCACGGTCATCAAATCCTGGCTCTTCCACCAGTTGCCAATTGGGGTAGTATTTAAATTTGTAATCGGTAATAATTGAATCCATATCTAGAAAAATAAACTTATCTCTGCGTCCTTCGCTATCATAGTAAAGCCATTTTTTATGCCGGACACCCTGTGTGTATATACCCTTAACGATGTCAGCACCTAAGCTATCCCATTCCTCGTATTTGCCTTCTAAAATATCATTTTCATATGTAAAGCGCTGGTAGGGTTTACCATTGGGCCACCACAGGGTAGACTTGCCATTTCTTAGGCTATCTTTATAGGCGATTGTCTCTGTTTTTACACCCAGAGAGTCAAACAGTTCAGTTTTGCCATCTAGCTTATTATCTTTGTAGCGCGCAATACGCTTCGGGTTGCCATTGACATAATATTCTTTTTCCAAACCGTTTCGAATTCCCTTATCATACCTTACTTCAAAAATTAATACCCCGGTGGAGTCATACCGGATTTCATCGCCATCTTTTTTACCCTTTTTATAATCCATGGTATATCGCGTGGATCCATCCGACCAATAGCCAATTCTAGTACCGTGCAATTGCCCTTCTTTGTTGAACGTAGGTGGTTCTTCTTTAATTTGTCCATTGGGCCATTTTGCCTCTGTATATTCTGCTACCAATTCGCCTAAAGTGTAATAATGGAACACTTTAAATCCATCGCGGTCATAAAAGGTCCAAATACCATCAGCTAGTCCTTTTTTATATTGCTGTTCACGCATCCAAGCTCCCTTTTCATCATAAAAAAGCCAGTTACCTCTAGGGGCTCCATTTTTATATACGCGTGTCACCTTTCTAGTGCCATTGTCATGCCAGCTTGTCCATTCTCCGTCCAGGCTATCTTTTTTGAACGTACGTTGTTCAATTAAAACAACTCCCTCTATAAATTCTTTTTGAATTCCATCTTTTAAACCTTTTTTATATTCAGTGGTCATTTTCAATGTACTGTTTTCATTAAAATCGCTGGTGATCCCTTCCAGAATACTTTTTTTATAGGTTTCAGTGCGAATAGTA
>JAYZHS010000155.1:0-6548 GCA_036166315.1 Fidelibacterota bacterium | reverse complement strand
CATTGATTTTGATTATTTCAGAATCAATTCCAATTCCAGCTGTGGCTATTTTGATACTTATCATGGAGGTTGTTCTTGGGGTGGATACCGCTGATGGGGTAGCCTCTTCATTTATGAGCGATGCTGTGTTTTTTATCATGGGATCTTTAATGCTGGCCGTTGCTATTGTTCATCAAGGTTTGGATAAACATCTTGCACTTGGCATTGTTGCGCTCACGGGTAATAAGACCTGGCGCATTTCTTTTGGTTTCGTTGCTGTTTCAGCTATCATGGCGTCATTTATTGGTGAACATACCGTAGCTGCTATGATGCTACCGGTCGCATTATCTTTAATAAAAAATTCAGGTATTAGTATTGATAGGTCTAGCAGGCTGTCCACTCTTTTGCTTTTTTCAATAGCTTACGGTTGCGCTCTTGGTTCCATTGGCACCCCATCAGGGGGAGGTAGAAATGCAATTATGATCGGTTACCTTGCAGAGTTTGGATTAGCAAATATCTCCTATTTGGATTGGATGAAATACGCCTATCCAATGCTTTTGCTCGAAATACCATTAGCTGCATGTATCCTTTGGTTCACTTTTACACCTGAAAAGAAGATTATGGATTCTGCGGTGAGAAAACTAAAGGTCAATGTTGCTAAATCAGGTTCATTAAATAACAATCAAAAGCTATCGATTATCGTATTCGTTTGTGTTTTTCTTGGGTGGATATTTTTGAGCCCTAAAATTGGTCTGGGGATTGTTGCCCTATCAGGGGTTTTCCTTTATTTATCTTTTAGGCTAATCGAATGGAATGATATTGCAACTAGGATGAACTGGGGAATAGTTATTCTATTTGGCTCGGCTATTTCACTGGGGATTCAAATGAAGGAAACTGGAGCCGCATTCTGGCTAGCTGAAAGTTTTTTAGAATATTTTCAAACGTTGTTCAGCGATATGACCGTTGTTCGTTGGAGTTTTTCAGTTATTTTAAGTTCAATTCTAACAAACTTATTAAGCAATGAAGCAACCGTTGCTGTTCTGGGGCCCATTGTACTTGATATGGGAGGCGACCCTGTTATCTTGGGCATGGCTACCTCTGTCGCTTCTGCATTTGCTTACTTAACAATTGTAGCCTCCCCAACCTGCATGATTATTCATTCAACAGGCCTTGTAAGTTCTAGCGATTTCTTTAAAGCAGGATGGAAATTGTTTTTTGCATCGATTGTTTTACTATTTTTAATCTCTTTCATATATTGGCCTACACTAACATGAAGATATTGATCGCAATAAGCAGTAAAGATTTTTCCTCCCCAACATTGAATGCTGGAATGAAGATAGCAAAAGCGTTTAGTGCAAAAGCAACGATTGTTGATGTCGGAGAAAAAATAAATCAATTTAGTTTAAAAGAAGTTGGGATTGCTCAAGAGAGAATGGAATCGTGGGATTTGGATCGACCTGGCGTAGATGTTTTAGAATGGGCCTTTAATTTTTTAGCAGAAAATAAATTTATTGAAAAAAACGAGATTGATGCAGGTTTTCCAAAAAATACTTTAATCCAAAGAGGCGGGAATCGCTCTGAAGTATTTTTAAAAGGGACGGTATGCGATGACGTAAGTCTCATTTTGAGAAATGGAGAAATTATTGAAGAGCTGATCAATGAAGTGCAGACCGAAGGGTACGATGTTACAATCATCGGTAAAAGTAAAAATTCTAAAAAGGACTATGAGCTCACCCAATATATAGATAGCTCGATTTTCATCGCTAATAATTATAATCCCAGTCAGGATTATAGAGTACTTCTTGCTGTTAACGATTCACCCGCAACTAGAAAAGCGGTAAAATTCAGCGTTAGAATTGCTCAAGCCTTTAATATTGGAATAGAGGTCGTCACTGTTAGTAAGACTGAGGAATTCAGAGAAGATTATAGAAACGCATCTAAGTGGGCTATAAAATTTTTACGTCGAAATAAGATCGAACATAGCCAATCCTTTGAGGTTGGAGATCCTGCAAAAATCATTTCTGAACAAGCAGGAGAAAACCATATCATTGTTATGGGTTCATCATCCAGTAATCCGCTTAAAACTTTTTTTGCTGGAAGCAAACCATTAACTGTATTAAAAAATTCCCAATGCCCAATATTAATTGTAAAGTAAATTGATTAAGGAAAAAAATACATGCTTCAAGATATAGGATTAACAGTTTTAACCGTACTAGTTCTGTTTATGGTTTCAATTCCACCATTGCTTTTTTTGGTATGGTATTTTTATGATAAAAGGCAAACTCAGCATTCCATTTTAAGAAATTTTCCTCTTTTAGGAAGAGTTAGATATTTTCTAGAGATGCTTGGGCCTGAGCTCAGGCAGTATATGTTTGACTCTGATTATGAGGGAAAACCATTCAGTAGATCTGACTTTTCAAATATTGTCATCCAGGGGAAATACCTTAAAACTGTTATAGCATTTGGATCGAAAAGGGATTTTGATAAGCCTGGTTTTTATATTCGCAATTCGATGTTTCCAAAGCAAAAAGAAGAGATGAAAGTAATGCTATCTCCAAAAATAAAAACCAAAAGATATGAAGGTACCGAAGGTCTTTTTTCAAGGAAGGAGCATTTAGAAGAAGTGGAGGTTTCACCTTGGACCCTGCCTGAGGATTCATCAATTGTAATTGGAAAAGAATGTAAAAACCCATGGGTTGTTTCAGGTCCAGTTGGAATGAGCGCTATGAGTTATGGCGCTCTTGGAGAAAATGCAATTAGCGCAATTAGCTTTGGCCTTGGGGCGGCCACAGGGTCTTGGGTGCATACGGGAGAAGGCGGCTTAGCACCTTACCATACTATTGGTGGGGGAGATGTCATTATGCAGATTGGTTCTGGAATTTTTGGTGTCAGAAATGAGGATGGAACATTTAGTTGGGAAAAATTTAAAGAAAAAGCATCAAACGATCAGTTGCGCTGTTTTGAGATTAAGCTTGCCCAAGGAGCTAAGATAAGGGGTGGGCATGTTGAAGGCAGCAAAATAAATGAAGAAATTGCAGAAATTAGAGGGGTTACTCCGTGGAAAACGGTTGATTCTCCAAATCGCCACAATCAATTTCAAGACCTACCTTCACTTTTTGACTTTATTGATGAAATGAGAAATGTTGGCGGAAAGCCTGTTGGAATAAAGATTGTAATGGGAGGCCCTGATAGCGCTGATGATCTTGCTAGATTAATGCAAGAAACTGGACGAGGCCCTGATTTTATTACTATTGATGGAAGCGAAGGAGGTTCGGGCGCAACCTATCAGGAAATGGCCGACTCAATGGGGCTTCCAATTAATTCTGGCTTAATTTATTGCGATGATGCTTTGCGTAAATACGGAGTTAGGGAGCGTGTAAAAATTTTTGCAAGTGGCAAGCTATTCAGCCCGGATAAAATTGCAATTGCACTTGCATCAGGTGCTGATTTAGTAAATATTGCAAGAGGTATGATGATTTCCGTTGGCTGTATTGGCGCAATGAAATGCCATACCAATACATGCCCTGTTGGGGTAGCAACAACAGACCCTGGCCATCAAAAGGCTTTGGTTGTTGATGAGAAAAAATGGCGTGTTTTAAATTATGTTATAACACTTAGAAATGGTTTGCACACCCTTGCTGCAGCTTCTGGAATTGATTCGTATACTAAATTTGAGAGAAAACATGTAGTTTATAAAGATCAATATGGAAAAGTGACCGCACTAGATAAACTTTTTCCATACCCTAGTAATTAAAAATGCGTCTCTATTGTAGTAAAGAAAAACGGTTATTAATTTATTTTAATGTTTCACGCTAAAAAAACAATGATTAAGGAGTTTTATTATGGAATTAATCCACCCAATTTTTAAGTGGTTACATATCATTGCAGGGGTAATGTGGATAGGCCTGCTATACTTTTTTAATTTTATCAATGCGCATTTTGCAGCTACGCTTGATTCTGATAGCAAGAAGAAAGTTGTTCCTGAGTTGATGCCTCGAGCCCTTTATTGGTTTAGATGGGGAGCTGCATGGACGTGGTTTACTGGGGTTATACTTCTCTTGGTTGTCTATTATCATGGAGGACTTACCTTTGATGACGATTTTGATTGGGGAGTCTCAGCCTTTACGATGATCGGATTTACCTTCTTAGGTGTTTTTTTATATGACTATCTTTATAAAACAGGTCTTGCTTCAAATGTGAGACTTGTTACAATCATCAGCTTTGTTTTAATTGGTGTAGTTGTTTATTTAATGAAAGAATGGGCCGGATTTAGCTATCGTTCATTCAATATTCATTTAGGAGCACTATTCGGAACAAATATGGCGTTCAATGTGTGGTTTAGAATATGGCCCGCTCAGCAGAAAATCATCACTGCCATAAAGAACGGAGAGGCCCCTGAAGCTGATTTGGTAGGTTTAGCCGGTTTAAGATCAAAGCATAATACATATATGAGCGTTCCATTGATTTGGACAATGATGAATCAACATACAACTGTACTTGCTGGAGGAAATTTTGGAATAACATCCTCTACTAATTGGCTTGTTTTGATGATTGTTGTTGCCCTTGGCTGGCATATAGTTTTTCAACTGTATAAAAAGTCTGCTAAAATTAAAGGGTTTTAGAAATATAATAAAAAAGGGCCTTCATTTATAAAGGCCCTTTTTTATTATAGGGTTTATTTTTTTCTTTTCAATGATTCAATTAAGATTTTTAACTGTCTCCTCAATTTCATCATAATTTGGTTCTACCCCAGGGTTTTCAGCAACCCATCGGTATTTTATTACTCCCTCTGAATCTACAATAACCACTGCTCTATTTGCAGAGACATAGCCCTCTAAACCACCTAGGCCTTCAAAGGTAACGTCATACATTTTTACCACCTCACGATTCAGATCAGATAGTAGTTCAAAATCCAAATTATATTTTTTTGCAAATTCAGCATTTGACCATGGCGAATCTACGCTAATACCAATTACTTTTGCTCCAGATGCATTGAATGACTCCATATTTTCTTGTAAAGCGCACATTTCTGTATCGCACACACCGGTAAATGCCCCTGGGTAAAAGGCAAGAATAACTGTTTCACCTGCGTAGCTAGATAGAGAAACTTTTTCTTTATTAGTGTTATACAATTCAAAAAGGGGTGCTTTTTCATTTATCTGTGACATATAATTTCCATTCTTAGTTCTAAATTGAACCCATAAAATAGTATTATTTTAACATATCTTTTAATTATTTAATTAATTTATGATTTATTAATTAGTAATGATTACTATTAATTATTAAAATTAAATATGCGATATAGCCGACAAAGAGAAGTTATTATGAATGTTATTCATAGTACTTCTACACATCCTACCGCTGATTGGGTATACAAAAAAACCCAACAATTCATTCCAAATATTAGCCTTGGAACTGTCTATAGAAATTTAAAACAACTTGAAGGCGATGGAATAATTGCAACTATTCATGATGGTTTGGTTGTTCGGTATGATTGCAATGTAGAAAAACATGATCATTTAAAATGCAAAGTTTGCGGCAGCCTGACTGACTTGAAACTTGACTATGATTTTAAATCCACTGTTAAAAGAAAATTTAATTTTAATGCCGATGAAATAGATCTGACAATTATCGGTACATGCTCGAAACATATATAAAGAGGTAAATAATTATGGAATCAGAAAATAAATGTCCCGTTTCCCATGGCGCAGAGAGTCAACATACGCAAGGTGCTCGCTCGAATCACCAATGGTGGCCTGACAATATAAATTTAGATATTCTTCATCAACATGATAAAAAATCAAATCCCATGAATGGCTTTGATTATAAAAAAGAATTTGAAAAGTTAGACTATGAATCATTAAAAAACTATTTGCATAAATTAATGACCGATTCTCAAGAATGGTGGCCTGCTGATTATGGTCATTACGGTCCATTTTTTATTAGGATGACCTGGCACGCTGCAGGAACTTATCGTACAACAGATGGTAGAGGCGGTGGAGGTACAGGCGCACAGCGCTACGCGCCATTAAACAGTTGGCCTGATAATGGAAACTTAGACAAGGCGCGAAGATTGCTTTGGCCTATTAAGAAAAAGTATGGAAATCAGATTAGTTGGGCAGACCTAATCATCCTTACTGGTAATGTTGCTATCGAATCCATGGGTGGAAAAGTATTTGGTTTTGGTGGTGGTCGAGATGATATCTGGGCTCCGGAAAAAGATATTTTTTGGGGCAAGGAAACTGAATGGCTAACGAACGAAAGATATACCGGTGAGCGTGAATTAGACCAACCACTAGCCGCTGTACAAATGGGATTGATTTATGTTAACCCTCAAGGCCCAGATGGAAATCCAGATCCGTTAAAAAGTGCAGTAGATATTAGAGAAACCTTTAAAAGGATGGCCATGAATGATTACGAGACGGTTGCATTAACTGCGGGTGGACATACTTTTGGTAAAGCCCATGGTGCAGCTAGCGAAGATCATAAAGGACCTGAACCTGAAGCTGCCGCGATTGAGGAAATGGGTTTTGGTTGGTCCAGTGATTATAAATCAGGAGTTGGAAGGG
>JAYZHS010000154.1:0-5909 GCA_036166315.1 Fidelibacterota bacterium | reverse complement strand
TAATAGCGCCAATTTTTGGTATTTCAAGAAGAGTATTTGGTAAAATTTTAAAGGCGACAACAATAAAGATGTCTGGTTTTAATTTTTTTGCCCATGTCTGAAGATTTGTGTCAGAAAGGTTATCCGTTGTAAATAAATTCTGATCAAAATCGATCGCCAAGCTTCCTAATGGAGTAAAGCTTTTATCCATTGATCGCTTTATTCTTTTTGGTTTATTGCTAATAACACCAACTAAGTCGTGATCAGAGCTATAAAGAGCTTTGAGTGAGGGGCAAGCAAATTCAGGATTGCCCATAAAAATAATTTTCATCTAAAACCTGCCAACAAGAAATGGATTAATAAAAATACTATAGCGTGGAAGCCCTTCCAGATTCCAGCTTTCTAAGTGAATTTTCTTTAATCAATTTTAAATCTTTATTTATGCCAATTTTTTCAGCTTTTGAAACTCTATCTATAATTAAATTGCCATTAAGATGGTCTATTTCATGTTGGATTACTCGCGCTAATAGCCCATCAAATTCTTTTGAAAATGCTTTACCATTTCTGTCTTGATATTTAAGAGTTATTTTATTTGACCTTTTGATATCCAAGCGTATATCGGGCACAGATAAACATCCTTCGTTTAACCAGGATTCACCATGAGAATCAATAATTTCGGCGTTTGCAAAAACATGTATAGATTCACCTTCTTCTTCTATATCAGAAATATCAACAATGAATAATTGGAGATCTACATCAATTTGATTGGCCGCTAATCCAATTCCATTTTCCTCGTACATTGTATCAAACATATTTTCAATCAAATTATCAAGATTGTCAAAATTTTTAATCAATTCACATTTTTTACGTAAAATGGAATTTCCATAATGCACAACTTCCTTAGCTGCCACTATTAATTTTCCTCAATAGTATCATTTTGATTTGCGCCATCTTTTTTAGCAAGGCTTGAAACAGATGCTCGGTTAATTGTTATTTTAGTATTTGAATCAATTTGCAGCAAAACCGCTTTTTCATCTTTACCTTTAAAACCTGCTACCGTGCCATGAATTCCACCAATCGTAATAATTTTATCACCCTTTTTTAATGCCTGTATCATCTCTTGTTTTTCCTTTTGGCGCTTTGCTTGAGGGCGAATCATTAAAAAATACATAATTGCCAAAATTAGAATAAATGGGAAGTAAGCCATTATCCCAACACTTTGACCAGTTTGAATAAATAAAAATAACTTCAATTATAACTCCAGATTTCTATATAAAAATTACCTAAAATCGATTAAAATATTAAACTATCTTTGGATGTCTAATTTTATTTGGATAGTTGTACCTCCACCAATTGTGCTTGATATCACTTTGATTGTTCCATGATGGATTTCATTAATTATTCTTTTTACGAGAGAAAGACCTAAGCCCCACCCTCTTTTTTTTGAACTAAAACCTGGCTTAAAAATATTTTTCCAATCTTTTTTATTTATTCCAATTCCATTATCTGTTATGTCTAAGCAGGCATAATTTCCTTCTTTTGTTACAGTAATATCAACCTTACCCTTAGAAGATTTGATAGAATCAATCCCATTTCTGATTATATTTTCAATGGCCCATCCAAGTAAAATTTCATTACCCTTAATAAAAATGTCCTTATCTTTCGATACATTCAATTCAGTATCTTTTCCTAGAGAAGGCATTCTTTTTCTTAAATATTTTATTTGCGCATCAATCAAATTATTAATCGAAATTCTTTTTAAAACCGATTTCGATCCCATTTGACTAAATCTTTCTGCTATCTGCTCTAATCTCACCATATCTGATTTCATTTCATTGGCGGTGTTTAATGCATCATTAGGATGAGATTTTATTCTTTCTACCCATCCAATTAGAGCTGAAATTGGAGTACTTAGCTGATGAGCTGTTTCTCTTGCCATTCCTACCCATATTTGTCTTTTTTCATTTTCTCGAATAGAGTTAAACCCTAAAAATCCGATAAAAATAAATATAGCTACCATGAATATTTCTAACAATGGTAACCATCGTAATTTCTGAATAAGGATCGAATCTCCATAGTGTAAATAGCCCAGTAAGATTGTTTGATCTGAATTAGTATCAAAATAGTTTATTGGTATCGGATCGTTATTTTGATCCATTGATTTAACTAAGCCTAGTATCTCTTTTTGATCTAGGTCTTGATCTAAATTTCTAAAATATAAGGGAATATTTGAGCCATCTGTATAAATAATGGGAAATTGAACCTTTTTTATTATTTCATCAAAAACAAATCCAAGATTTGCATCATTCTCTTCATTGATTGTTTTTGCTATGATGCGGGAATAAACTGTAACAATTTGTCTATTATCTTCTCTTAATTGAACAACAATAGAATTAGAATAGAAAATTGTTCCAGCAACTAATGCTAAACCAAAAAAAAGTAGACCAATTTTAATTTTTGTACCGGTTGTATAGGTAATCATATAATTTTTTTTCGATAAAAACCAAAACCAATTAGACCTAACGATAGAAATAAACTAAATAAAGAAATTAAGAGACCAGTTTCAAAGGATGATTTATCATAAATAAATTCAACTTTGTGACTACCCTTAGGTATGACCACACCTCGAACCAGACCATTTACCTGAAAGGTTTTGATTGGTAAGTTATCTATAAATGCTTTCCATCGTTTTGGGTAATAAACCTCGCTAAGTACTAAAAACTGCTCTTCATCAGATTCAGTTTCGATTACTATTTTATGAATAGAGTGATTAATGGATTTAATTTTTCCAATTTTATTTATCGAAAAATTATCTGATTCGAAAATTAGGGCTTTTTCCTTTGGATTGAACTCTGGATTAGTGATTCTTTGCCAAATTTCTGATTGATCAACTCTCTCAATATCTTTTACGAACCATGCTCTTGGCAAAAAATCATTTAATTGGTAAATAGCTGTTGGTAGATTTCCTCTAGAAGTGCGCATAGATCCCTTTTTAACCAAGGTCAGACTAGGATGGGAAATTTGCTGAGCATCTGGAAAGATTAAATATTTAGCATTAAGCATTTTTAAAACTGGAAAAACTCCAGCATTCTGGGTATTAATTAAAAAATCATTATATATTTTGAGTTTCGCAGGATGATATCCTCCAATTGATTCAAGCCCAAAAGCTGCAAAGCGAGAATCACCAAATAGCTGGCCTGCAGGGTAGATTCTAAATTTTTCCGAGTCATTTGAAAGGTAATTTACAATTTCATCGGGTCTATAATACTCCCTAACAAATCTTTTTGATATCAATTGCGATCCTCTTCCGCTAGATCTATCAGGTTCTATTATTTTCTGATTAACAATCATTAAATCCAGCGTTGCAAGAATTACCACAATTGCTAAAAAAGTATTTTTGTTTATTTTATTAGTAATCCAAAGCCAAATGAGGGTGGAGAATAATCCTACAAATAATAACATTGCCCAGGCATCCTTCAGCCATAGATCCCAGCGCAAAGCATTAATCATTTGTATTTGAGATGCATCTCGGACAGTAGGTATAGAGAAATATCCTTGAATAAACCTTTCAATGCTTGATGATGCAAAAATCAAAGCTATAAATAATAATACAAATGGGATCAAGCTAGGATAGAATGATTTTAATATTGCTTCCTTTTTTAATTTTAAAATTAAATCGAGACCAAATGCTGCTAAAATAGCAATATTAAATTGAACCAATATCAGGATCATATGTGGTACTCTAAATTTATTAAAATAGGGAAAGAAATTGAAAAATAAATCATAAACAAGACTAAAATGTCTTCCGAAAGAAATAAATAATGCTATTAAAGTAGCCGCTAATAAATACCATTTAAGTATACCTTTTTTATATATTATAGCAATAAATGCTAGAATAAGAACTATAATGCCCATATAATTTGGATAATCGGTAAATGGCATATATCCCCAATAGATCTGTCCACCAAAACCAAAAGCAGATGGAATTAGAAATGTTAACATTTCTACTGGATGAAATGACCATCCAGTAGCGTAGCTATAATCTGATCCACCCGCAGAGGATCCTCCTCTTACAGAAAAGGGTGTATATTCTATAGCAGGAAGATAAACCAATAGTGAAATACCTATACCTAAAACACATGCCAGAAAAGTGAATGATAATTGCTTAAAAATAAATTCATTTTTTTCTTTTTTGATCTTTCTTTGATGAATCAGCATCATCATGAAATAAAGCCCAATTAATAACCAGGTATAGTAAGCGACTTGAGCATGCGCACGCTGAAGTTGAAAGCCTAAAAGCAGTGCAAGAAAACCACAATTAACTAAATTTGGGGATGACCATAGCCTTACCGATAGCCAAACTACCCAAGGTATATATGCTGCTGTCATTAGCTGGCTACCATGACCGTAAACAGCCATTGTAATCATATAAGGTGTAGTCATAAATGCGATTGAACCCATAAATGAAGCAAGGCTTGAGCATTTAAATTGTTTTAGGAGAAACATACAGCCTAGACCAGCAAAAACAAGATGCAAAAGCTGGATAAAAGCTCCCGAAAGTGAAAATAATTTAAAAATATATTCAGGAAAATATAGCTTTGACAAATATGAAAATGCCTCAGCAGTTGGCATACCGCTGAATACCCAAGGTTGCCAATGTGGATAATTTCCCAATTCTTCAGAGGCCTTATTCAATGCAATACCAACAGATCTCGGACTAAGACTATCCGGAGAGCCAAACATCTTTCCACCAAAAACTATCGGTTCAAATAAAAAAACTACAAGAACTAAAAAACCGATCGATGATAAGAAATATATATTTTTCCAATTAAAAATCATCTATTTCTTTTTAATCCTTTTTTTATTATTCCTAAGCTACTAATAAAACTTCTATCTTCTTCATCAAGCTTCATAATAAACATTATTAAAGCATAAATTAACATACAAACAGGTAAGGCGATTAGTAATTCAACTAAAAAATTGAAATTACTTAAAAAAGGCTTCAAGCTAATTATAGCATAATATGTAGCAATTCCTGATACAAGCGGCTTAAGCAATTTGAACGAAAAAAAGTTCATTTTTAGCAAAAAACGAACTTGAATGGTCCGAACAGATCCAATAACAATTAAGGTAATTAGGGTGGCGTAAGCAGCTCCATTAATTCCATAGTTTGGAATTAGATTATAGTTTAGTCCAAAGTTTAATATAAATGCAAAAAGTGTATTAAAAAGAACTACCCGCGTGAAGCCTGACATCCCTAGTGTAGGTGAAGCTGCACCAGATACAGCTTGTAGCAATGTTGCAATGGTAAGTATTATTAATACATCGGCACTAGCTATATATTCCTTTCCAAACAATGATAAAATATTCCCTGGAAAAATAATAAAGATGATTGCAATAGGGATTGAAAAAAGTAGCAACCATCTTGTTACCATCTTATAAGTATTATTCATTTTTATAAGATTTTTTTCACTATGAAACTGAGAAATCATTGGAGCATATATGCTAATAAATGACATTAATAAGGCTTGCAATAAGCCTGCTGTTCTTGCAGCTGGATGATATAATCCCACTGTGGTTGCATTTGTAAAATATCCCAACATTAATATGTCCATCCAATGCATAAATGTTTGTAAGATAATTACGAACATGAACGGGTAAGAGAATTTGAGTAAATCATAATTGAATTTAGCGCTGATGAATTGTGATGGTTTAACACCAGATAAATGCTGGATTGGCTTCAGCATTGCAACTAGTCCGACTATTCCAGTAATTAGCATAGGAAACATTAGGGCGGATTCAGCAGAAAAAAACCAAAAACAAGTTATCATCGATAAAAGGAGAATCGTTGGATTAATAAATTGAGTGACAAATGCCTTATATTTCAATTTTTTATAACCCTGAGTTGCGGCAGCGGCAACTAATGTAGA
>JAYZHS010000153.1:0-4090 GCA_036166315.1 Fidelibacterota bacterium | reverse complement strand
CTATGAAAATTCATCGTTGGTTATCCTACATCCATTTTGCTGGCATGATGGCTGTTCCTTTTTTAGGAAAAAATATTGTGACCTCAGATAATTATGATCAAGCTTTAGCGCTGCACCAAAATGTTGCTACAATCACATTTGCCAGCATGAGTTTATCTGCAATACTTACGTTTTTACCTTACTAATGAAACGATCGCTTATTTTATTTTTATTTATTGGAATAGCATATCCCCAATCAATGCAGATCAGTGATTCTGAGATTAGATACCATGGAATTCACCCCTTACATGAGTGGACTGGTATATCAACCAGCGCATCGGGAAAAGTAAGCTACGATCAATCAACGAACTCAGGATCAATTACGGTTTCCGTACCCTTGAATTCTTTTGATAGCAAGGTTTATGCAAGGGATTCAAATATGCTAACCCATACCGAAGCGATAGATTTTCCTTTAGTGACATTTAAATCAGATAACGCTTCTATTAAACAGGATTCGCTCTACGTAAATGGTCGGTTGACTTTCCATGGTATAACAAAAGACATTTCATTTGTGGCATCGATTATCCAGCAAAACGGCTTCCAAGTAAATGGAGGATTTTGTATTAACCTATCTGACTACAATGTTCAACGTCCATCATTGCTATTTATCAAGATTAACGATGAGATATGTATTGATTACGAATTTACAATTACACAATAACCCTACCTTTAAATGCTTATAGCTGAATTACGTGGATCAATCGTGACGATTCGATCAGAGGTTTTATCTAATTCATATTTTGATGAGATACAAGAAGCGAGGAGCGATCTTGATAAATCTCTTTCAGAATTATTAATTGATCAAGATATTGGTCTATGCTATACTGATTTTAATAAAAACTATCACTACAAGGGATTATTGATGGATAAAAAAGGCCAATTGATTGTTACGGGCTTTGAGGAAGACAGTTATTATGAAGAGGGCTATAGTTTTTTCCGTGCAAAATTAAACCAATTAGATGTAAAGCAGCATTCCTATGTTGAGTTTGGCTGGCCAGGTGATCAATTTTTAGTTACCGTTGAATACGAGATTGGTTTATTCAAACAAATGAAGATCGATTCGGATATGAGCAAATTTAATGTAAAAAGTCTCACAGTTAATTCTTCAACTTTTTTATTTAAGCCTACAATTAAAACCATAACTGATCTTTCTTATCAGAATAGGAATCTGATAGAAGAAAAAGATTTTGGCTATGAAAAAAAAGGGCTGTTTGCGGCCATTGTTTCTCCGAAAAAATCTTTAGTATTCAATAAAACAATCTATCGAAATTTTATTGATTCCAGTTATTCCACAATAAAATAAAAAATATTTAAAAACATATCGCCCATAACGCTCAAATTATTTAATTTTAACTTAAGATTTTTCTATTATTTATCAAGTTTTCATAAACACACATAGAATACATTTTAAAATTGCTTTTACGTGCGAAATATTAGAAACAAAATAAGGGGGTTATTATGTTTCGATCAAAATTAAGCTTTTTATTTCAATTTCTTTTAATTGTAACCACGACTACTGCACAGACAGGCGTAATTAAGGGTTCAATTTCAGATATTTCTGGATTACCACTTCAGGGTGCAAATATCTTACTCAAAAATACCACACATGGAACCACTTCTGATGAGAATGGTGATTTTGAATTTATTGATATAGCTGAAGGTTATTATACCCTTAATGTTAACTATATAGGATATGAACCTGTAACCTACCCTGATATTTGGGTAAGACCAAATGCTTATGATGCGTTAGAGGTTTTGCTTACTCAGCTTGTAATTGAATTTGATGGTGTTATCGTAGAGGATAGCTATTTTAGAAATTCAGGCCTCAATCAAGATCAATCAGTTAGATTTCGTAATGATGAAATACGTCGAGCCCCTGGCGCTGGTCAAGAATTATCCAGAATTTTAAACTCACTTCCTAGTGTAGCAAGCGTGGGGGAGAACCGTCAAGACATGATGGTCCGTGGCGGAGGCCCAACTGAAAATGGGTTTATTATAGATAATATACCCCTACCAAGTATTTCTCATTTCAGTCAAGAGGATGGTCGATCTAATGGACCAATTGGTCTAATTAATACGGAAATGGTTGATAATCTAGAATTCTATAGCAATGGTTTTTCTGCTAAGTATGGTAATCGTCTGTCTAGCTATGGAGACATAACATACCGATCCGGAAACAGCGAGGCAATGGAAGGAAATTTTAGCTTAGGTTTAGGTGGAGCCGCTACGCTTTTGGAAGGGCCTTTAAGTAAAAGCTCTTCCTACATTTTTTCATTTAGAAGGAGCTACTTAGATGTCATTGCAGGTGCCTTAAATGCAGGCGGCTTGCCTTCGTATGATGATATTCAAGGTAAGGTAACATTTCAGCCAAACCATTACAATACCCTTACAATATTATCGGTGAATGGTAACAGTTTGTATGAACGGACCAAAGAAGATGCGCTGAAAGAAGAGCAGTCAAATTATGGCAGGCGTAAAAATAAGCAGCATACGATTGGAGTGAATTATCGAAAGATTTGGAACCAATCTTCTTTTTCAAACACCAGCATTTCGCAGAGCAATCAGCGCGCTGATGCACAGTTTTTAGATTATAATTCCGGTAGTATAACATCAATGGCTAATAACCAGTTGAAATCATCATCAATACGTCAAATTAATCAGACAAGTTTTTCAAATAATTTAAGCTCAGAATACGGTTTTGAATTCACTTCAAAATCTCTCCAGTATGATTTCTTGCTCAATGAGCTATCTGCATCTCAGGATGTTTCGATAACGAATTCAGCGGTATTTACAACCTTCCGTTATTTGATTGCATCAAAATTGCTTGTTTCAACTGGACTAAGAGTTGAGTCAAATGATTTTGAAGATGATTATTTTTACGCGCCCAGAATAAACGCTAAATACAATCTAAATGATGGCGGTTCTGCGCTGATATACAATGCAGGTCAGTATTACCAAAACCCACCTGAAATCTATCTTAGCATAGAAAGCAATAAATCGCTAACAAGCGTGAGAACAATGCAACAGTCTTTAACCTATGAACGATTAATTACAACCAGCACTAAACTCACATTTGCTTATTATCAAAAAGAATATTTTAATGCACCGATTTTATCCAGCAATCTAAATGGAGTTGAGCCAGCGTTTTTATTAGATCGATTAGCCATGCATTCTGGAGTTGTATCTAGCGGTCAATCGGAAGCGCAAGGTATTGAATTGTTACTTGAAAAAAAACGTGCAGAGAATTTTTATGGACTTTTTGGCGCAACCTATTTTAACACAACGTATAAAGATTATAATGGAATTAAGCGCAACAGAAACTATAATTATCAGTACATTGTTAATCTTGTTGGTGGCTATCGACCAAAGGCGCAATGGGAATTCTCGGTAAGATGGTCGCTTTTTGGTGGTAAGCCTTATACTCCAATTGATGAAGAAAGCTCCAAGTTGGCTGGCGATGAAATACTTTTTTTGGATCAATGGAATGAATCAAGAACACCTGCGTATCATTCCTTGTTCTTGCGGTATGAGAATCATAAGAATTATGAGAGAGGGAATCTGATATTTTTTGTTGAATTTTGGAACGCGTATAATCGTCAAAATGTAGAAACTTATTACTGGGACGATCGGATGCGAAAAGTATCTTATTTTAATTTTATCCCAGTTGGTGGTTTTGAATTTGAATTTTAATCAACTATAATCTCATGCCTAAAGCAAAATTATGATATATCCACTTTATTTTATGATTTTTATCACGTTCTTCATCACTATGCGACTGCTTTTTATAGGCACTTATTTAGTAGTAACCAAACAAATACATATTAAACAATTTCGATTAAATGATGGAGAATTTCCAAGCTATGCTCTAAATGCTAGAGATCATTTTAGGAATATGTTTGAAATTCCTATCTTATTTTACATACTGTGTATATTATTTATTATTAATGATAGTTATGCACAGATAGATATTTATCTTGCTTGGGGATTTGTAATATTTCGATTACTCCATACTATTGTAAGGATTCCAAACAGAGATGTGCTGCTTCGATTC
>JAYZHS010000152.1:0-2994 GCA_036166315.1 Fidelibacterota bacterium | reverse complement strand
CTTCCCACTTTTCAGAATTTATTGATACTTCTTTAGTTGATTTTAATAATTCGTTTTTAATTGGCGCAAATAATGCTGAGCAAGGCTTTTATGAATTCTTTAGCATGAATAATGGTGAAAATACTAGCCCTAGTTTATCAATATTTTTTAAATATATATTAAATGATTCTACTGTTATTGATACATTTAGTGTTCATAACGCAATAGAGGATTTAGCTATACTAAAACCTCCTTCTCTTGCTGAAAACGATACTAGCTATTTGTCTGTTTCTCTAGCTAAGGGGCTTAAATCGTTATTCGCGATAGATACTAAGGAATGGCAGCTTCCAAAAGGTAGCGTAATAAGAAAAGCAGAGCTTCTTTTGTCTTCAGTCGATAATGATTCTTCAAATTCATCAATAATAAATTCCTATCCATTAAAAGGGGATCTTTTGCCCAAGAAATTTAGTTTTTTTGAAAATGATCCTTTTGATTTAGATATACCAAATGGATCTTCATCTGCTATGAATAATAATCAATTAAAATTAAATCATAGACTTGGTAGTACTAATTTTTTTAACACGAATAAATCACTTCATATTTTCAATATTCAGCCCAACATAACCAACGATCCCTTTACAACTATTAATTTTCATAATTCAAATCACATTGAGCTTTTTCCTAAATTTAGGATTATATATGTTATTCCTTAGAATTATAAAATTACTATTAATTTTAATTGGCGTTGCTTATTCCCAGTCTATATATAACTCCCATGGGATGGGAATTATGAAATCTTCATTTCATTCTTCAAGCGATGGGTTGGGCTCTATTGGGCTTGTGCCAAGCTTTACCGCTAAAGTATCACTGGATAATCCATCTACTTGGAGACACTTAAATTATTCCTATATCAATAGCTCATATATATCGGAAGCTTTTGAATTAAAAAATTCTCAATCAAATAGCATGTCATCTCAATTTAATGGAATTCAATTTTTAATACCCATTAGAGGAAAGTATGCTATAGGATTATCTGTAAAGCCACTAAATAGTCACAATACATTTTTTAAAACAGATACCGTAAGCTATCAGTATTTTGATGATAATATTGAATCATTTAAAGAATTCAAATCTGGTGGAGGCATAATGGCATCAAATTTTGCTATTTCTTTACCGATAAATGCAAAAATGAATATAGGTATTGCTTATGATAGTTTTTTTGGTTCTTCAAGGAATGAAAAGTCAATATCTTTAAATGGTGTTTATTATAGATCTCTTAATATTAACACGTTTAAAGGCTCAAAATATAATTTGTACTTTGCTGGAGAGCTTTTTAAGTCTAATAGCTTAATAATTAGTGTTTATTCAGGTATTGGAAAAACTTTAAAACCTGTTTCTGGAAATAGTTTCAATTTCCAATTATATGAAGATTCGGATAGAAATTTTATTCCCAGTTCCAATGATTTTCCATCAGAAACAAATGTAGATACAGTAGCCTTGGAAAAGATTTATGCTCCAAATGATTTTAGCCTAGCTTTAAATATGGATTTTAATAATTCTGTAAATAGTTATTTTGAATTTCAATTATGGAATGACAATGCGCAAAATTTAAATTTTATTAGTTTGTACAATGATCAAATAATTTCTAAAAATCATATTGGCATTGGGCTGATAAAGTTTGGTTCTCTTGAAGCGAAAGATTGGCAAGATAAAATAACGATGAGATTTGGTATGTATCGTAAAAATTATAATCTAACAATGGGCAGCAAAGAAGTAATTGAGAATGGTTTATCATTAGGATTTGGCATTAAATTTAGCACAACAGGAAATCAATTAGATTTTTCATATAAAAATGGATCCCGTTCGTCAATTAATTATTTTAATGAATCATTTAATGAAATGTCATTAGGCATTAGTATAGGAGATGTATGGTTTTTGAGAAGAAGAGCAAAACAATAACAGCTGGTTTGCTTAAAAATAAATTTTTATTATTTGCAGTTTTAATATTTGTGACAATGTGTGCTCCTCCTACGCCAGATGTTAGCGCAGATGCGGCTGAAGAGGCTCGATTAGATTCAATCAGGCAGGTAAGGTGTCCACGCGTATTTAGCAGTGCTGCAGAATTTTATAAGAATAGAGACTGGGAGAATACAGTAAAGGTTTATGGTGAACTTACCGACCTAGGATGTGATCGCGATGATCCAAAAGAGGTATATTTATACTATGCTATAGCTTATGAATACATGGGTCGCTATGATAGCTCTGAATATGTTTTATTAAAAGGACTCACATTTTTACCCGATAATATAGAACTTAGAAAACGGCTTGCGTATTCTTATCAGAAGCAAGGAAAAAAAGATCTTCAGATGGATGAGCTTGATAGATTGTCCTATTTATCACCAGAAGATATCGAAATAAAATCTGAACTATCAAAATTATATGAAAAAGAAGAAAGATACGAGGATCAAATTCTTGTTCTGAAAGATCTTCTAAAAATTCAACCAAACAATGAAGGTGCACAAAGCGATCTCGCTCAAGCCTATGAGAGAAGTGGAAGAGATCCGCTAGAGGTCTATAAAAGTCGATTTGAAAGTAATCCGGATAATATTAGCTATGGTCTAGATTACTCCGATAAGCTTCTAGAAGCCGATAGGCCTAATGAAGCAATTGATATTCTAAAGCAGGTTGTAGCTGAAGATCCAACAAGCAAAGTTGCATTTAGAAAACTTGCGCAAGCCTATGATACGGCAGATGATCTTGAATCTGCTGCTAAAACCTATGAAAAGTTATTTAGGCTTGATCCCAGAAATTTTCGTACTGCAATCAAAATATCTGAAGTTTATCTAGAAAATCAAGATTATTCATCTGCATTTGACTGGGCTGATCGAGCGATTATGCTATCTGATGAAGGTGAATCAATAGCAGCTAAGGCGAATGTATACTATAAGGGTTTTCAAGCGTGTAGATCGGGCCAAATAAGTACTGATGATAGAGTGGTTGCCACCTTGGCATACA
>JAYZHS010000151.1:0-11143 GCA_036166315.1 Fidelibacterota bacterium | reverse complement strand
AAAAATGGTCCAGCGGCGCTATAGCCTTGTCCATATAAATTCAAATCAAAATGAATATCCAAAATTCCATCAGCAACAGAAACATAGTTTACCTTTTTTTCAAGCGCTGTATACATCCCCGCTTCCTTGGAAACATCTAGGTCGTTAATTACTTTTTTTCCTTCAATGCGCACATCAAACGAGCGTTGATCTGGTTGATAGTGATTTTCAGCAAACAGGAGAGTAATATCGTATATGCCCGGAGTGACGCGAACTTTGTATACCGCAATGCGCTCTGCCGAGGATTGATAGATTTGATCAAAAGATGTATTTTTAATATTAATATTGGATACTTTCTGATGATTGCCATTCATATGGCCATAATCATCGTAGTCGTACCACCAGAATTTATCAGCCAGGTAATCTCCTGAACTTTCTCCACCAACATTGATTTTTATTGGCAAGTTTGCAGGCTTTGTATTTTGAATAATCAAAATTTGATTATTTTGAGTATTCCCGAATTGATCTTTAATACCAGAAAGTGAAACTCTATATGTTTTATTTTCAGTTAAACCATTTGTTGAAAGATGTACTGTTCTTTGGTCTTGCCCTAAGGCAATTTTGTTTATTTGTACATTATTAATCGTGTAGTTTGCTCTATTAAATACACTAAGCGAATCAAGCTCTTCAGAAAATCTCAATGAAATTAAATTATGAGACCTATAGCCATATAGGCCTTTTGGTGCAATATTATCTTTATATCCAAAGGCATTATTATAGGTTAAACATAAAATCATTTTACCATCTTTATAGACAATGTTTTGCGGTTCGAATTTTACACGATTACCAGAAAAGGTATGAGTAGCCTTTTCCCATCTATCCGAGTCAAACGCATTAAAATCATCTTTCCATTTCAATTTAAAATCATTGTTTGAGCCGTAATTCCCAGAACCTGGCGTATAATCATAGTAGGCCACATGATCATAGTATGCAAATCGAGGCATAATGTCCTCTACCCATTTTCCTACCCAATCTTCATAAACAGGAACCCAGAGATTCATCATAATTTTCTGGGCATGTTTTAATGTAGCAATATGATTATGTTTTGGAAGGGCTTGTCTGTAGTATTCCACCCCGTTAACAAACCAGGCCACATAATCTGGTGTCCATTCAAACGCATAATCATGGTAGTCAACATGAGGATTAAAATCTTCAATGTAATTCTCGCGTAAATGACTAGAATTTCCTGGTGTGATAGTATTCATACTAACGATATTATTCCATCGGCCTAATATCTCAAAATCTATTTCATTCCAAATATGAGAACCATCAATCAAATGGTCCTGATAGGTAAAAAAAGATGAGACCAATCCATCTCCCTGCGCAGACTTGAATCGCGCTTCAAATCTTCCGTACAAATAAGATTCTTTTGTTCGAAGTTCACCCCCAAAATATTTCTGACTGATAGAAAAAGAGATCAAACAAAAAAGCGTTAGAAAATATTTAATCAAGTTTAGCCCCATAGTCAAGATAGCTATCATCGGTATACGATGGAAAATTTGGCACCATAACCGGGTATGGCACGTTGCTCTGCGTCACAAACATATCAACATTAGAAACTTTAATTTTTTCAAATAAATCCGTATTAATGTATATATCTTTACTATACTTCTCTTGCAATTTATCAATAATTGGTTTCATTTTGATATGGCGATCTTTATTGGTTGTATTTTGATCGTAGAGCCTTGAAGACTGATATGCAAGGAAGCTATCTTTCCAAATCTTTTCGCTTTGTATGACTTCAAAAGATTTATCAAGCGACATAGCGTAAGCTTTTTCTGTAAGAAATTTATCCTGAATAAAATCAACGATAGCCAACCTAAATTGATTTGCGAATTCATTTTTATTCATTTTTTTCTTTCTAAAAACAAGGGGGTGAGATAATAAATCTTTTTCAAATTGCTGTATCGTCCATTCTATATTATTTACTTCAAAAAGTATAAGCGTTGAGAATTCATCGCTTAGAGGCTGTATATCATCCACAGTCAAAAATTCTTCGCTGTTGAACAAGGCACTTGAAATAGCCGATTCTTTTTCCTTGCGAGATCTAAAAAATCTCTCACTAATTGCATCGGCATACGATAGAAATACATCACGATTAAATTTAATCTCTTTTCCCTTCATCACTTCTGAAACAAACGATTCATATTCTTTTAATCCTTTTCGTTCCCTTAAGGTATTGATGACTTTTGCATTACGCTCAGAAATTGCTTTATCTGTCATCGCCATACGATCGGTCCAGCCATTAACTTTCATCAAAAAAAATGAGCCATCATCTAGTTTAAATGGTCCAATTATATCATTCTTTTTTACCGAGCTACTAAATAAAGCTTGATTGATAATTTCATTGTTTGGCTCCTCCCATTTCACCTGGCGCTTTGGTATTTTTTCATCAAAATTTGCTCCATATATATCCTCAAATGAAACGCTATCTTTCAATGCGCTTTGAACAGAGTCAAGAAATGCACCACCGGGAAATGAAAAATGACTAATATCATACGTTCTTCCTGCCATTTTATAATAATGATTGATCTCGCTTTTATCGATTTTTGACCTTTGGTATCCTTGCTTATAATATAAAAGCTGCCTCATCGACTGCTCTTTGCGACCTTTGATGAAAGCAGCAGCGCCTTCATTAATGGTGTTCATATTAGATGATTCAATTTCCAATGCTAGAAGTTTTTCAGCAATTAAATTATTTAAGATTATTTTTTTATGAATATAGTAATTACCCTTACAGTATTCAGGGCGAATAGTGTACTCTGCGCGTTGTAAAAAATCCTTTGATGTTATAAATCTATCGCCAACTTTTGCTAAAATATCTTTAGGTGTTGTAGATAAGTTGTTTTTTTCGCATCCAAGCAAAACGATTATAGCGAATAATAAACGGGGCGGAGAAAATAGTGGGAATCTAAAATCCAATGCTAATTGTATATGAGCTCAGATCACCTAAAAGCCCAGCGGTTCTTCTAGAATAGTCCAATTGAAGAGCTTGATTATTCATTAAGTTAATTTTTATACCTCCACCATAGGTTGGGCCAAATTGTGAATCTTTCATAAATAATGATTTATATCCAGATCTAAGATATAGACTTCCTTGGCCAGCCATACGAAACTCATACTGTCCACCAATATTTATATACTCAGAGTTATTATTCGGATGAACAGCATCCACCGCAATTAGCATTCGGTGAAGATCGGTATAGAGTGGTTTAATACCTATTCCAATCCTAAACAATAAAGGTAGCTCCCAGCCTTGCGGACGAAATTGACCCGCAACATCAGCAAAGTTCCCATCTTCAAAGGGTGAGATATCAATTGGGTTTAATAGATCAATACCATCATACTTCATGCGAGTACCATAATTTGAGATACTCATACCAATTCGCATCCCATCTTCTTTTTTCCCTGTAGGGGAAAGAAATTCTGTATTAACAATCGAACCTACATCAAGCGCAAACGCATTTGCAGTAGAATGCCATATCTTTGATGAGATAACCTTTGCGGTTGCTCCAAATGAGAACCATTGAACTATTTTTCGAGAAAATGTAAAACCAGCGCTATATTCATTTGCGGAAAATTTTTCTCCAGTTCCTTCTTGCTGCGACATAGAGGTCACTTCCATATCTCCATAGCCCATATGGGTTAGGCTTAAGGCGAAGGTACCTACTCTATTGACATGTATAGTAGAACCGACAAACATCATATTGATATCAAGCACCCAGGGCTGAATCATGAAGGAGTTTTCATTTCTATTAATAAATGCTAGGGCTGCGGGATTCCAGTATACGGCTGCAGGCCCCTCTGCGCTGGTTACGCCAGCATCACCCATTCCAGCATTTGCGCTACCCACCCCAATTTCTAGAAAATTCGCTGCAGTTGAGCCATAGCGATTGATTGTCTGTGAAAAAAGTGATGTTGAAATCAATAGAATGTAGATTAAAGCTCTTAGCATCATTTGATCACCGCAAACTTTCCAAGTTTTTTGTCACCCGTTACAAGCGATTCAACATGATACAGGTACATTCCAGCAGCTATTTCAAGACCCTCCCTGGTGAGCATATCCCAATGGACAGATCCATCTTGGGGCAAATTATTCACTGAAATTTCATCTACTAGAATTCCACTTACGGTAAATATTTTAATTGTTGCCTGCGCTGGAATATTGGTGAACAGTAGCCGCCTGCGCTGATTTAAAAACTGATTTGAAACAGCCGGCTCCATTACGTTTGTAGCCACATACGGATTGGGAACCACCCTAATTTCTTTCATCTTATGCTTCAAAGAGTCGGTATTTAATTCATCATAAGAATTAATCGTAAATTTTAAATGATCTGTTTTCCAGAACGGCCTGATAAACTTAACGCGAAACACATCATCAGTTTTAGGGTAGGTTGCATCAGATGACAAAGAAAAGTCAATCACAAACACCGTTCCTCCCCATTTTTTATCTTTACTTACACCGCCAACAATGATACGATCCTCATATCTATCATACTGTCCATTTTTATTCAAGTCATCCACAACCATATCCATAATTTCAAAGGTTCCATCGCTTTTTTGTATCGTATTATTTTTTACATAAAAATTAAAATTTTGACCTAATAAGATTTGATTTGTTGCAATGCGCGTATCAGTTTCATCCCTGATATTTAATTTCGAAGTGGCAACGGTTGTGTATCTTGAAGGGTTAGAGGTAAATATAATATCATAATCCCAAGGCATGAATTTTGATTCTCTTGGTGTTGGTAAAATACGCATGATCCCATTTCCTTGTACCCAGCCAGAATTTGCATAGTCATATGATGCTTCGGTGAATGGCTGATCGATAGTTAGCTGAACACCGTCAAAAACATCCGATTTAACAAGAATATCTGGGTTAAGTGTCCATGCGCTAAGGGAGTCTAAATACAAAAGATTGCTTCCGACGTATTTTTGAGGATTTTCAGAATACACCAGCTCTGATGAAGCGGAGTTATAAATGTTTATTCCGCTCGTTGTATATAAAATACCATGCTCATAAGATGGAAGTTGAGAAATAGTATCAACTTCAAATTGTACGAGATATTCATTCTTTGGAACGATGCTTGCTTGGGCCAATATAGCTGGTACAATTTCACCCCCACCCGGCAAGTTGCTTTCATTAATTGTGATATCCGGCGAAAGGTATCCAGCTGCAGGTTTTGTTGGTGTCACAATTGCAACATTCTTTCCAATCGATCGAACCTCTTCTGCTTCATCTAGCTCAACAACGACATTATTTTCAGATGGCGCTATACCAGGACCGATGTTTGGCGCGCCATAATCATAGGCTACTAATCCATAATAATAAGTACGACCATTCATTACGGTGTTATCAACAAAAACATGTGATATACCGTTGTCTGTTCCAAGGTTATAAGCCACACCATTGATCAGACCAAAATCCGTGAATCCAAATTTTCCATCTTTGATGTCACACTGAAAAATAGGCTTCATGAAAGTTGGGGTACCATAACCATCAGTGATAACCTCTGCATCTGAAAAATATTTGTCGGTTGCTCTAAAGACTTTATAGCCTTCAAAGTCATTTACATTCCCTAAAAAAGGATCGCGAGTTTTTGTATCGGATATATTATCCCAGGTAAGAATTACTTTTCCATCAGCGGGAGTTGCTGTAAGCGTTGGCATCTTTGGTGGCTGGGCAAACCGATAATCTTTCTCATAAATAACTTGAACAATTTTTTTCAACTCATAAAGCGATGGCGCTGTATGATCTGATGAGTTTAGGCCTTCTAGGGGGTCAAATGAATGCAATTCAGCCATAGAAATTCTTTCAGACCGACCACGATATAGCGGAAATGGTCCAGAAGCAAATATCTCAATCAGGTTTGAGATATTTTCAATGTATTCTTCTAAAACATTCTCTCCAATCAGATCCCACATTGCTTGATCATTTTTAAACCACCAGGTTTTGTTTGACTGAGCATGGCTTGGAACTGGAAATAAGCGAAAGGCCGTGAGACCAATCATATCAGATTCGGATACATCTGTCTCAGCAAAATTTGGTTCGGAACCTACCCCTTCTTTATAATCCGGCCTATGGTTTGCCTCCCCTTCATCTGGCCCGGTGTAATTTAATTCGCCAGGAGCAACGCCATCGAGTCCAATGTCGTCTCCAAAGAATTCTGTTTCATCGTATATACCATTATTATTTAAATCTTCACCGTCTTCCCAGTCTTGGTCTTCATCTGCGTCCCAATGCTCTTTTAAGTCTTCTTCATTCAATCGATAAAAAGATAAAAAATCTTGCAGATTATAAATGCCGTCTGTGGGACCAACTTTATTTACAGCAACATTGTCTCTTTTCTCATTCAATAAGCCATCTTTATCATTATCTATATTATCATAAGGCACACCAGGGCTCTCAAGGTACGCAAACCCCATAGTTCCTGTTGGAAGACCACCTTTTCCTATGCCATTTATATCCCAAGAATAAGACATATCTAAATCTGTATCAAAGTATGCTAGCTCATCGCTGCCATCATCGCCAATTGCATTATCAACCCAATAACCAAATGCAACTTCGGTCAAATCATAATCAGAGATATTAGCAATGCTATATTCCCAGAATATTGCATCTCGGGCTTGAGGATTGTTCCATTGGAATCCTCTGGTCTCAACCCTTAACCCTAATCCACCCCAAGGATTTCCTCCGCCAATGGTAACCTGCTCATTGATCTCACCAATCGTTTTTCCTTTTCTTGGGTAATACCGAACACGATCAGGAAGCTCCAAATATTCTTGGTCTTGTGCGTCATTAACAACAAAATAGGTTTCCATATCCGCATAAATTACTCCCCTTCCAAATCGACCATCCCACTCTCCGGGCCATTTAGTTTGACGCCCTACAGATGGCCAGCCCCCCGTGGGCCATGAACTTGGCCTATTGCTCATCGCGGGATATTCACCGGTTTCATTAAAGTAACCAAACGCAGGATAAAACCCATATTCAAACGTACCTGCAGGATTTACATCCATCTCTTCACGATAACTAGTTTGAAGGAAATACAGTTCGTGTAGATCCTCATCCCCATTATCAATGATGTTTTTGTCATCAACTACTGTGCTATCGATTCTAGTGGTTGGATCATCTTTGATATAAACCTTAGCCCCTACTAATAGCCCAATGCCATCGACCATTTTGAGGCCATCTAAATTATTTGGCCATCTGGATACATTTGACTTAGGCCAATCTGAAAGCTCTGTGGTATTGCGGAAATAAAGAAAAACCCTATTGCCTGTCATGTAACCTTCTCGCTCCGCAGCAATGTCACCAGCGGGATCTTCTGGTCCTTCATATTTTTTACTTTGGGCAAACAATAAAGGTGTAGCTAATAATAAAATGTAGATGCGCTTTAACATTTAAAAATTAACTCCCATTGAAAGCTTAACCATGCGTGGAGTTGCAAACATAGATGGATTTTTGATACGATCTTCATAGTCATTAAAATCACTACGATGCCCGGCTATATCGGTTTCTTTGATCACGGCAGTATATGCGCGACCTGTACCACTATTGACCCAATTCTCATTCAATCTATCAAATAAATTATAGACAGCTAGGCGAAAGTTGATCTTGTAGTCTTTGTAAATCGGCATGTTATAATAACCCATGAAATCGGCATGGTACTTGGCGGGTCTATAGTCATTATTTGGATATAGGTTGATACGCGATAGCCTGCTTTCTTCGATTGGAGAGAAGGTATAAGGAGAGCCTGAGTTATAATAACCGGTAATCGATGCACCATAATTTTCTCTATTGTAAGCAAGGGTGGCATTAAAGGTATGTCTTTGATCCCAGCTCATTGGAATGAATCGATTAACAGGATCCATGCTCGCACCAGACCTTGAGAATGTTTGCTGGGGATTATCCGCATTACCCCTTGTATATTGTAGCGTATAATTTAACCAGGATGAAATAGGTCCAGATTGTAGATCGAATTTTATCTCAAGTCCACGCGCGTTCCCGTAGTCCTTATTGCTATACAATCCATATTCTATCTGGTTATAGGTGCTTATTATTCTAGTGCTTAACAAATTATAGATATCACGGTAGAACAAAGAGACTTCCAAACCGGCGCCAGGGAAAAGCTGTTGCCATAAACCAATCTCATAGGTTACAGTCTTTTCAGCTTTCAACTCTGCATTACCCATTACCGTTGAATAATCATTTGGCGCGATCAAAAAAGAATGGTTTTGAAATAGTGAATACATAGGGGGCATTTGGAAAAAATGACCATAGCTAAAGTGTAAAACTGCCGCATCGCCTAGCTGGTAAGCTAATCCGAACCTTGGGCTAATTTGGGTTTGCGGTTCTGCGTTGGGATAGCTTGAAGTCATGCTGTCCGGCAAAGAAAGCTGGTTGGCTGGGTTGCGCCTATCGGAAGGTATAGGTGTATTTGGATTAAATGTATCGTACCTTAATCCTAGATTGATTACCATATCCTCAAATTCCATCTTATCTTGAATAAAGGCGGACATTTCCTTTGGTTTTACCTTGTACACATCCGCATATAAGGTAGAGTCACCTAAAATATTAGGTTCATACAAATCGGCTTCTTCAGCGGTACCAAAATACTTATTTCTAATCTGATGCCAGGCATTATCAATACTATAACTGGTCAAGTTTAGTCCGCTTTTAATATTGTGATTTTTATTTACAATCCAATTGATATCAAACTTTGCATTAAAACTGTTTACTGTTCTTTCATCATGGTGTTTCTGCTGGCCTCCGGTATAAAAACCAGGTCCAAAGCTCTCTAGATATTTATCGTGAACATAGTTACTATCCAATGGGTCTTTGTACAGATAGCCCCCCGAATAATTTTCAGTACTTGAAAGCTTTAGGTCGTAGAATAAATTATTTGATAATAAATGGTTCCACTGAAATGAAAAGAAATTGGTTTTGCCGTAGCCCGCAGCCATACCATCCGGGTTGTATTTAAATCCATGATCATAGCCATGTCCCTCATCTTGATCAGTGGAGAATAATGTTGAAAATCGTATTCCATCTAAGACCTGAAAGGAAAGCTTGCCAAGGATGCTGCTGCCGTACCAACGATTCATACTGACAAAACTTGAGTCTCCGGTATTTTGGGTGACCCATTTGAGGGGATTATCGCTATAATAATTACTGATGTCAGTGACATTAAACCGCCTAATACCATTTAGATGGTTACGGTTATTTTGATCACGAACATTAAAAAAGAAAAATATCTTATCTTTTAATATCGGTCCACTTAACTGAAATTTATAATCCTGGTTGCGATTAAAAACAAACTTATCTAAACCTAAAAAGATATTGGTATTGCCTGTAACATATTCTGAAAATCCCGTAGAAAAAGATCCTGAAAATTTGTTTGATCCGTCCTTGGTCACCGCATTAACAACACCACTCATCGCATTGCCGTATTCCGCATTGAATGTACCAGTGATAACTTCTAAATCTTGAATCACATCCGGTTCAATACTTAGCATTGAAGATGCACCACCAAATACCTCATCTATTTGAATACCATCTACAAGGTAGGTTACCTCAGTGGTTCTGCCGCCTCGAAAGTGGCCTTCCACAACACCAGCTTGCATACCGACAATTGCCCCAAGATCTTCAACCGCTAATTTTTCAATTTGATCATTAGAAATATTTTTTATAGTAGAGGTTTGATCTTTCTTCGCGGTTATCGCATCCACTTCAACAACTACAGTCTCACCTTGAATCACTGTTGGCGATAACTGCGCATCAATGGTGGTAGTTCTATTCACAGAAACCCGCACATTTTCAAGAACCAATTGCTTATAACCGATCATATCAACAACCAGCGTGTAAACACCAGGCTTAATATTGACAATTGAATAATAGCCTTCAATATCAGATGCAGCGCCAAGATTAGTATTTTTAACAATTACGTTAGCAGCAATTAACGGCTCTTTAGTGTCATTGTCTTTAATGGTGCCGGATATTTTTCCGGTGGTCTGCGCCATCAGTGATGCTGCAAAAATTAAGTTTAAAGATAGATTTAAAATGAATCTCATTTATTGACTTGGTTTTGTTAGGTGGAATATAAAAAAAATAGGGGCGAGTTTCCTCGCCCCTATTTTAAATATAACAATAGTCCTATTTCATTAGAATCATTTTTTGCGTACGTACAAAGTTGGATGATTCTAAGCGATAGAAGTAGACACCAGAAGGCATGCTAGATGCATTCCAAACCACTTTATGGGTTCCAGCTGGTCTGTACTCATCGACAAGCTTTACTAGCTCGCGACCTAATACATCATAGATCATCAGCTTGGTTGGGCCCGAAAGGCCTAGTGAATATTCAATCGTTGTTGTAGGGTTGAATGGATTAGGATAGTTTCTCTCAAGCGCAAAACTAGAGGCTACAATATCTTCTTCTGTGCTTAAGATATCCCCGTCTTTCCTACCAACATAGGTATGCGACCAAACGGATGGTGTTAGGTATGCGTTGTCGTTATTTAATTTTGACATGGCAACATTACCTTGCCAGGTACCAGCATCTCTATCATGCCAGGTTGGCTCAAAAGCAATTCTCATACCTTCGGTTGGCACAAAAACACTATCATCATTCATAGCCGCTAGAGAATCTAAGTGGATACTAAACTCTATCACAGCATTCGGGGAGCCATTAACTCCGCTATTGGCATATTCAACAAAGCTTCTATGAGAAAGGCCAAGCGAAGGAGAAGTAAACTCAACAAAAGCACTATCACCTAAGAAAACGAATTTGTAGTCTGGCTGTGCACCGCGTTGAGCTTTAGCGTGCTTCGCTCCTCGCTGATCATAAAGTCCCATAAATAGCTCAAAAGCATCCTGCTCCCACCAATTGCCAGCATCAATATTAAAATCATCATCTGTAATATCTGCAGCAACGTACAGTTTGCCGCTGTCAGCTGCTAAATAAACATTCGCTGAGGCATCATCATCATTATCTACGGTATTGATAACTTTAGGTGTTCCAAAAGAGTTTGTAGAGACACCCATAAACAGAGGAATTATACCGCTTGACTTCCATTCGCTAATATCGCCATCAGCCTTAAAACC
>JAYZHS010000150.1:0-4542 GCA_036166315.1 Fidelibacterota bacterium | reverse complement strand
TCGATTCCTCTGAACGGTTCATCTTTTGCATCATCTCTATTTTCTTTAAAAAATTTTAAGGCAAGAATAACGGCTCCACCAACTACAAGAATTGCTCCAAGCCCTAGAAAGAAATCGCTTAAAATAAAACTAATAATCTCTGTTACAAATTTTAATGCCAAGATCACAGCGCCGGCTATAATTAAATAAACCGCAACTTGTTTTGTTTCCATATGCACTCCTTAAAATAGTGAAATGATTATACCTAATATAACAGACTTATTTTTGATCTAAAAAGAGAATTAAATTGCACCTATTATGAGCTTCACAGATTACTCTATTCGTTCATTTCAAGGTGGTTATGACAAAAATCTGACCTATCTAGTTACTTGCATGCGAACAAGCAATCAATTTCTAATTGATGCTTCAGTTCCGCTAAGCAATGTTACTCCTTTTATCAATCAAAGAGGTTTGATAACTCTTTTTATTACTCACACGCATCCTGACCATATCGCATATATAGAAGAATATGTAGATGCATTTCCAAATTTGGTTACAATTGTGCATCAGGATTCACAAAGCAAAATTCATTGTAATTATGTTAAACCTGTTAAAGATAAAGATATTATTTCGGTGGGCCAGCTCAATTTAGAAATTATTTATACGCCTGGACACTATCCAGATTCAATCTGCTATTTACTAGATGATGTACTATTCACCGGGGATACTCTTTTTGTTGGAAGAACAGGACGAACAATTGATAGCAAAAGCGACATTAAAAAATTATATCAATCGGTATACCATAAAATTTTAAATCTTCCTGATAAAACAATAATATACCCAGGCCATGATTACGGCCCCAGAGCAAGTATATCTATTAAAGAAAACATTATAATCAGCCCACTTCTACGGGCAGAAGATGAAAAAGATTTTATAAAAAAAATGAAAGAATATGAGTTGAAGAGAAAACCCGGCTCATAAAAAATAAGGAGAATCAAATGAAAAAATATATCACTGGAGCTATCACTGGAATTTCAATGATGGTAGCTTTATTTCTATTTGTTGGAGCTGCATCACAACAGAAAAATGATAGTTTAAATACAATTATGGGTCAACTAGATAATTATGTTCAGGGTCAACTAGATAAGGATAAAGCCGCTGGTAGATTTCAGCTGCAATCTTTTCAAATTGAACGTACGCATTGGCACTATATGTTAGATACAGCTACTGGACAATTATATCGCCTAGAGCCTAGCAGAACCCCAGGTAATTCAAACTGGGTTTTAACAGCAGATGCAAATTTTAAATAAAAAATTTGAAGTTAATTACGCATAAAATCAATCAAAATTCAAATACATCTAAGGCAATCGTTGCTCTACATGGCTGGACAGGTGATGAATTCGTGTTTGACCCAATTGCTAAAATGCTGAACATAAAACAAGCACAATGGTTTATCCCGCGAGCCCCTTATAAAGCTGAAAACCAAAATGGGAACACATGGTTCGGTGGTAATGAAAAATCTGGATGGCGCTATAAAAAAACTATGACCGGCCTAGAATATCTAGTGGATGACATAATTCAAGAAGGATACAGTAAAGAAAATATATTTATTCTTGGATTTTCTCAGGGAGCAACCCTTGCAATTGAATTTGGATTGAGACTGCCTTTCTCAATTGGAGGCATAATCCCAATAGCCGGATTTATAAAATTTAAAAACAAGCTTATTGAAGAAAATAGCCCAGCCAGTTTAAAAACTAAAATCTTACTTTTGCATGGTAGTGATGATAAAATAGTTCCAGTAAATGAAAGCTACACGTCTTTAGATGTCTTAAAAGGGATGGGTTATAAAACCGCCCTTGAAGAATACAAAGCTGGACATAAAATACCTATCAGTTGCCATAGATTTATCCGCAAATTTATTGGTAAATAATTCAACAGCTAAAACTAGACTGGGCGGACATTTATAGCCTTATCCCCTTTCATATCAAAATCTATATCGAAGGCTACGCTCTGCCCTTGTCGCAGGCCTGATTGTTTGAATTTTGGACCAAGGCCATAAACGTGTACAAAATAATCCTCTCCATCATCACCCGTAATAAAACCAAACCCTTTTTGTTTATTGTATTCTTTTACAATGCCATTCATTTTTTCTCCTCAATTTTTAGCTTTATTAGCGCCCTTCCAACTGAACCTAAAAGCACTAAGATTCCACCAACCAATGCCCATTCTCCTATCTTTTCTCCCACAAAAAGATAAACCCAAATAGGATTTAAGATAGGTTCAATCATGCTAACTAAAATAGCATCAATTGCCTGAACATATCTTAATGCCATCGTATATAGAATGTATGGAATTCCCAATTGAATTATTCCAAGCACAAAAATAATAATCCAATCAGAAAATACCGTTTCCGTTAAGCCGGTAAACATAAAAGGAATACACACAATAGATGTTAGAATATTTCCAAATAATACAATTTGAAAAGCAGATTCTTTTTCTTTGCGAATTATTACAGTAACTACACCTAGGCATACTCCTGCAATTGCTGCCATGATATTGCCCCAGAAACCATAAAAGGTAAGTTCATCAATAAAAAATAATCCCATACCAAAAAAAATGATAACCATTGAGACTATATCAAATAATGTGATGCGCTCATTCAATAGATAGTAACTCAGTATAACAACGTAGATCGGAGCAGTAAATTCGAGAAAAATTGCATTTGCAGCTGTAGTAAGTCGAATAGAAAAAACATATAACAACATCATTGATGCATAGGAAAAAACACCAATAATGAAATAACGATTCCAATCCCATTTTAATTCTTTTAAATAAATTAAAAAGACACAGGCAGCTGCCAGGCTTCGTGTTCCAGTAATTGCTATTGGAGTTAAATCTACTAGCTTAATAAATAAACCACCTAAGCTCCATAAAGATGCTGCCAGAATTAGAATGAGATTAGCTGAAGTAGTAGATCGCAATGATAGTAGTTTATTTTTCTTTCATTGATAAGGTAATCTTGAACTCAGCAACGGGTTCATTGCCAAGTTTTTCAGGAACAGTTGCAATTACCGGAACCTCAAGATTCACGCGATCTTTTGATGTAATCACTTTTTGCACTGCCTGCTCAATTTCTTTTTTATGCTTACAAATAAAATGGGTATTTCCTTCTGCCCGCTTAAAAAACTTTGCATTAATGTCCTTAAATATTAATACAATATTACGTTTTGATTTTCGAATATTTAACATGGCAGTAATGCCGGTAACTAAATCAGCTCCTACAGTCATCGCTCCAATATACATTGAATTAACGTGATTTCTTGTCTGCCTATTTAATGGTATACAAAGAATCACCTTATCATCATTAATATCAACAATTTTTGGGCGACAAAAAAGAATCAGACGAACTTTCGTAAGGCCAAAAAACCATATAAATAAATTATGCTTAAATCGATCCCTAAAGGTTAATGCCATAATTAATCCATAAAGAATGAAATTAGTCTTTTCATAAGTTTAGAAAATAAACTTAAAATCTAAATATTTAAATTGTAAATAATGAAGACAAGCCTACTATTACTTTTGATAGCATCTATCCCTATAATTGATATACTTATATCCTTTGCATCAAATAAGTATCCCCAGACTATGCCAAATACTAAACTAGGTAGAAGTATTTTTGCATTGGTATCAACATTGGTTTGGATTATTGCTCTAGTATTCACAATTAGGGATTATTTTTTAATCTTTTAGTAAATACAGATAAAGCTTTTTTTGAAAAAGCCAAGCGATTGAAAAAACACTGGGTTTAAATACCAAATAAGGAAAATGGCTAAGACATCATCGCAGAGCCAGTTAAATCAAACTAACTTAGCTGTTCTTACACTTTCTTATTTATTAACTCGCCTCATTTTTCGCATTGGCTGGTCTTCTAATGGCTTCCCATTCTGAATAAAATTAATATACTGGCTTTCAATAGTTAAATTATCAGCTACTTTTCTTACTGTGGTATAATTGGTTTTGGTACCATTAATTGTCATCTCTTCAGTGTAAACATAGACTGTACTATCTTTTGATTCGACCCACCCTTTTCCAGTCCAATATACATTTCCATCATATCCAAAATGCTTAGTTTTAATAGTATTGGTTAATGGATCTAATACATAGATAATGCTACCTACGTTAACCCTCTTATCTGAATTTGGATAAGTTGCTCGCCAGGTTTCTTTAACAGCAGTTTTATCTGTAATCCATTCATATTTTGTATAAGACTCAATCTGTTTATCTTTTGGCAACCCTTCAAAGGCACCGATGCTTTTGTGTTTTGAAAACCATTCACCTATAAAGGGCTCAAAAACTTTAAGCGCATCATAGGCTTCGGATTGCGCGAAAAGAGTTCCAGAAATAAATAAACTTAAGATGAAATTTTTAATCATAATTTCTCCATGATTAGTTAATTATTTTACAATTATTTGACAATTAATAACGAGTTTAATTTTCTTCATCTACATCCTCAACTCGAATGAAGTTTCCAAGCGACCAATCTTTTTGACGAAATATTTTTAT
>JAYZHS010000149.1:0-3510 GCA_036166315.1 Fidelibacterota bacterium | reverse complement strand
TATCAAAGTCGGTAAAAGACGTTTTTTAAAGGTAAGATGAAAAAAATTTCGCTTTTGTCGATAATATCGACATTAATTTTTACAAGTTGCGCATCCCCAAACCCACCCAAACTGGTGGTGATTTTGGTCTCCGATCAAGCAGATCCAAATATTTTAGATAAATACGATCATTTATTTACCGGTGGATTTAGATGGCTTATAGATAACGGAATCATTTACAATGATGCCCACCTTAATCACGGCAATACCATTACAGCCGCGGGTCATTTTTCGCTTTCCACAGGTGTGCATCCTGGGAAAGAAGGTATTATAGATAATGAATGGTACGATAGAGAATTAAAGCGCTCCTATTATGCGGTAGAAGATACCTCGGTCTTAAATCTATCCGGCAAGGAGATCATAGGTAGGTCCTATCGCCATATCAAAAATTCTAGCCTAGCGGATTGGATGAAGCAATCGAACCCCAATACTAAGATCGTTTCGCTATCCGGAAAAGATCGCGCAGCGGTCTTATTTGGAGGCACCGATCCCGATCTAATGCTATGGTACGATAAAAAGGGAGCTTACAGCATGTCTACTTACTACGCTGACTCACTTCCTAGCTGGGTACAGGACTTTAATATAAGGCTCAACGTTAAAAGCTATATGGATAGCACCTGGAACTTGATTAGAAGCCCAGAGGTCTATGCGCAAAATACCCGTATTGATAATTTCAAAGGTGAGAAGATCGTATCTAAGAAAAAAGGGGCAACGCCTACATTACCTTTATTATTAGGTGATATATCCATGAAATCATTATTAGAGGGATTTTATGAGTATCCACAAGGGGATAGGTCCCTTATTGATCTTGCCCTTGAATCCATCGAAAGGCTTGATCTTGGAGGCGATGATGTGCCGGATCTGCTTTTTGTAGGATTATCTGCAACCGATGGCGTGGGTCATCATTTTGGTCCCCATTCTGTGGAACAGCTCGATAACCATTTACGCCTGGATAACCAGTTAATGCGATTGATCGACCATATCGAAAAGAAGGTGGGTAATGGAAATGCGATCTACGTATTCTCAAGCGATCATGGTGCGCTAGAGCTGCCTGAGTCCTTGAAATTGAAACGCATCAGCGCCGGACGCGTATCGCGCAAACAGGAAAAGCAGGTCTTTGCAGAGATCTTAAGTCAGATTGATCTTAAGATCGGCCCAGGAAAGGTCGTGGAGTACGATAATAATTTTTATTTTCATAATGGATTAACGGAGGAAGAAAAGGATATTGCATCCAATACGATCAAGGATTTAGTGTTCAATATTGATGGGGTTAGGATGGCCTTGAGCCCGCAAGAGATTATGGCGCTTCCCAACTCTAAGGAAAATACCAAACTGAAGCATATGATCCATCCGATAAAAAGCCCTGATATCTATGTGATATTGAAAGAGAATTGGCTATGGAGATCAACACCTGGCACTAGCCATGGATCGCACTATAGCTATGATTCGCATATACCGTTGATCTTTTCCAAAAATGGCATTG
Organism: Fidelibacterota bacterium; assembly: GCA_036166315.1. Lineage (GTDB taxonomy): Bacteria > Fidelibacterota > Marinisomatia > Marinisomatales > TCS55 > TMED108. The sequence goes on along the minus strand of JAYZHS010000149.1, from coordinate 1,988 downwards.
AATCCAATAGGCGAGATGAATCGGTTTACTCCGTAGATATGGCCCCTACCATTGCAAAATATCTTGGTATAAAACATCCGTCAAGTATCGATGGCAAGGCATTTAAATTAAAATTTGATAACAATTAGTTGTTTAAGGCGATAATTATGAATATAGATATTCTTGCAGAATTCTTTATGTGGTTTACTGTTATAAATATTGCAATGATAATCATTTTTTATCTAATGATCAGATTATTAACTGCAAATGATTTTTTGTATAATAACTTTATAAAAGGTATGTATTTGGGTACCAAGGAAGAATTCAATAAAATGATAGTGGGTATTTTTTTCTTATATAGAATACTTTTCGGTTTTTTTGCACTTTTTCCTTATCTGACCTTATTGATCATTAAATAATTGTTTTTGATATTTCCTATCATACTTCATAAGAGGTAACTTTTGTTTTGTTATTTAAGCTTATATTTAATTTTTGGAGATAGTTATGTCTGATAATGTAAAAGAATTTTCTACCGATGATTTTAAATCCGAAGTGGTAGAATCTGATACACCGGTCCTGGTTGATTTTTGGGCCGAATGGTGTGGCCCTTGTAGGGTTATCGCTCCTGTTGTTGAGGAGCTTGCTAACGACTATGAGGGCAAAGTGAAGTTCGGTAAGGTAAATGTTGATGACCATAATCAAGTTGCAAGTGAATATGGTGTAAGAAGTATTCCTACCTTATTGATATTTAAAGATGGTGCGGTTGTTAATCAAATTGTTGGTTCTGTACCCAAAGAAAAAATAACCGATATCTTAGATACGGTTGTCTAGTTTTTAATTAATTAAATAGAATGAATCGAAAGGTTATAATTATTGGATCTGGTCCTGCTGGTTTAACAGCAGCACTTTATACCGCTCGCGCAAATCTAAATCCATTGGTCTTTGAAGGTAGTCAGCCTGGTGGTCAGTTAACGATTACAACTGATGTTGAAAATTTCCCCGGTTTTCCGGATGGAATTATGGGCCCTGAATTAATGGATTTATTTCGTAAACAGGCTGAAAGATTTGGCGCTGAGTGCCATTTTGAACATGTGACCAAGGTTGATTTTAGCAAAAAACCCTACAACGTATGGGTGGGTGATAAGAATTACCAAGCTGAATCAATTATCATCGCAACAGGAGCAACCGCAAAGATGCTAGGTTTAGATAGCGAAAAAGAGCTGATGGGTTTTGGGGTATCTGCGTGCGCAACTTGCGATGGTTTTTTCTTTAAGGATAAAAAAGTGTTGGTCGTAGGTGGTGGCGATTCTGCCATGGAAGAAGCAACCTATCTTACCAAGTTTGCTTCAGAAGTGGTTATTGTTCATAGAAGAGAAGAATTTAGAGCTTCTAAAATCATGATCGATCGCGCGATGAATAATCCAAAGATACGTGTATTATGGAATTCTACGATCGATGAGATCATGGGATCGCAAGAAAAAGGTGTCCATGCGGTGAAAATTAATAAAACGGATTCCGATGAAAGCTTTGAAGAAGAATGCGATGGCGTCTTTATGGCGATTGGTCATAAACCCAATACGGAACTATTCACAGATATTCTGAAAACCGATCAAAATGGTTATTTGGTAACTACAAATGGATCTACATCGACCAATATTGATGGCGTATTCGCCTGCGGAGATGTTCAGGATCACGTGTATCGACAAGCGGTAACAGCTGCTGGGTCGGGATGTATGTCAGCGATAGATGCTGAACGATACCTAGAAAGTATCGCAGATTAAATAATCTTTCTTTTCGTCCTCTTAAAATAGGGAGGTGAAATGAGTAAAAAAACAACACTAATCTTAGAGTTGCAAAAAATTCAAAGATTGGTTAATTCAAGTTTAGTTTTAGATATTCGTCATTTGAAGTTTCACAAAGGTACCATCTATGGAGTGGTTGGCTCTGTTGGTTCTGGTAAAACGTCTTTACTAAGCATCCTATCTGGTTTTTCAAAACCGAATAAAGGC
>JAYZHS010000148.1:0-2571 GCA_036166315.1 Fidelibacterota bacterium | reverse complement strand
GAACCGCTGAAATTTTATATCCAAAACCCACAAGAATGAAAACTGTTGCAAGTACCAAAGCTAAATTTGATTCTGGCCCTAAAGCTGCAATTGCAGATTGCATTTCGAAAAAATTTGTTGATCCAGTAAGGCCAAATAATAAGCTAAAACCATAAAGCATAATACCGGATGAAAAAGCGCCATAAATGACATATTTTAGAGAAGCTTCATTGCTTGAAGAATTTCTTTTGAGATAGCCAGCAAGAAAAAAAGACATAATTGAAACAATTTCAATTGATAAATATACCATTAGCATATCAATAGATGACGACATTAGGAATAAGCCAAGTGTCATAATGGTCATAATGCTGAAATATTCACCTAACCTATATTCTTTAAGCTCACCAGAAATAAAACTAATCAACATAACAATAACAGTTGAGAGTAAAATCAATACTTTAAAAAATTGAGAAAATGGATCTAAGGCAACAGTATCCATAAAGAGACTCACTGGTACTGTGCTCTGAAGCCTAATAGCAATATAGGCTAGTATTAATCCACCAATGGACCAATACGCTACCTTATGAGAGTCTTTTTTTTGATAAAATAGATCTGCAACTACAGCAGCGAGTATAGTGACGCTCAATATAAGCTCAGGCCAAAAGAATGCTAAACTATTTAAATTATTCATCTACCACCTTTTACATTGCCGAAGCAAGCCCGCCGAATGAAACTACCGAATCAATTAATACATTTAATGTTGCAGCCACTAGATCCAGGAAGGGTCTAGGGTATACCCCTAAAATCAGAGTTATAACTGCTAAAGGAAGTAAGGTAAGCACTTCTCTTCTATTTATTTCAGGAATATCATTATATTTTTCATTAGCAGGCCCAAAAAACATTCTTTGAAATGCCCATAAAAAATATGCCGCATTGAGAAGGATACCCAAGGTTGACATAATCACTATCGCTTTAAACACCGGAAATGCTCCAATAAATATCATCGCTTCGCTTACAAAACCACTAAAGCCAGGCAGCCCTAGTCCAGCAAAAAAAGCAATAGCAACAAAAGCAGTATAGATTGGCATTTGTGTTGCAAGACCACCAAATCCTTCAATATCTCTATGATGAGCTCTATCATAGATTACACCAACAAGGATGAATAACATGGCAGAAATTGTTCCATGATTAAACATTTGAAAAACGGCACCTCCTAGCCCTGCTTGTGCGCTAATGAGATTAGCTCCATTCATCTCTGCAGCTGCAATTACGGCTGCCATACCAAGTAAAGTATAACCCATATGATTAACGGAAGAATAGGCTACTAGCTTTTTTAAATCTTTTTGCGCAAGAGCACACATTGCTCCCCATATCACATTAATTAAACCCAAAACAGCAAGCGCCCCAGCAAACCAAAATACACCATCAGGTAACATCGTATAGTTGATTCTTAGCATTCCATAGACACCTAGCTTTAACAAAACACCCGCAAGAATAACAGAGATTGCTGTTGGTGCTTCAACATGCGCCAGGGGTAGCCATGTATGAAAGGGAAACACTGGAACTTTGATCGCAAAGCCAATGAATAATAAAACCCAAATTACTTTAATTGCACTCATTCCCCACCAAAGCATTCCATTTAATGCAATAGGCGCTCTTTCCATTAATAAAAGCATATCAAAAGTATTTCCGCAGGTAAAGTATAGTGCCAAAATTGCAATCAGCATTAAAACCGAACCCGCTAAAGTATAGATAAAGAATTTAATGGCTGCATATTCACGCTGTGGGCCACCCCACATCCCAATAAGGAAATACATTGGCAAAAGCATTACTTCCCAAAAAATATAAAAAAGGAAAAAATCCAAAGCTAAAAAGACACCCATCACTCCAGTATTCAAAAGTAAAAAAAGAGAGAAATATCCCTTTGCAGCATTGGTAATGTTCCAGCTTACAAAAATACCTATAAAACCAATCAGAGCCATCAAAAATACCATTGGCAAGCTTAATCCATCTACGCCCAAGATATAGGTAATATTAAATGACGGTATCCATTCTGCCCTTTCCATAAACTGAAGATTGCCATTGCTAGAATCAAAAATGCTCCATAAATAAATAGCCAGAAGCAATTGAATGCCAGATGCAATGGCTGCAGTTTGTTTTATCAAGTTTGATCTATCTCTAGGAATTAATGCAATAATGCCCATTCCTATGATAGGAAGCCAAATGATCCAACTGAGTATATGATCCATATCTTTTCCTTTATAAAATCTCTAGGTTGTTTGAATAACCAAAATTATGATAACACCAATTAAAGCAAATAACATGTAGTTTTGCAATCGACCTGTTTGTAGCGTCTTTAAATTTTTACCAGCACCGTGGGCTGTTCTACCTATACCATCAACTAATGTTTGATCAAGCCCATCAAAATCAAGTCGTCCTGTAATTCGAGATAAAATTTTTGTAACATATCCAAAACCATTAATAAAATATTTATCGTATAAATCCCAATCGATATAGGCAACAGCATTGCAGAGCTTTAGAAATGGTTGATATAAAAATCTATTATAATTCTCATCAAAATAATACTTGTTC
>JAYZHS010000147.1:0-3849 GCA_036166315.1 Fidelibacterota bacterium | reverse complement strand
AGACATGCGATTTGATCAAACCAAAGGTCAAACAGCTAAAGATCTAATAAGAAAATCTTCAGAGAAAGAACTCGCAGATATAATTTATCAATTTGGCGAGGAAAGAAAATCCAGAAGAATTTCAAATTCTATAAAAAAAATAAAAAATTTGTCAACAACAATGGATTTGAAAGAAGCTATTCGAAAATCTACCCCTCCACATCATAGAAATAAAACACACGCTCGCGTTTTCCAAGCCATTAGAATAGCTGTGAATGATGAAATTGATAAATTAAAAAGTTTCCTTAAAATATTTTTAGACTATCTAGAAATTGGAGGACGACTTGTTGTTATCTCTTATCACTCCATTGAGGATAGAATAGTAAAACATTCTTTCCGTCAATTAAATAATGAATCTAAGGTTGAATTGCTGACAAGAAAACCACTTACCCCTTCCACAGGTGAAATAAAACTTAACAAAAGATCTCGAAGCGCAAAAATGAGAGCATTAGAAAGGGTTATATAATGAGCAGATCAAGAAAAAAACGTAGATCTAAAAAAAATAACGAATTTGTTCAAACAGCTATATTTTTTCTAAGCGCAATCATGTCGATAGCTGGATTGATATTATACCTATGGGTTTATACTGAAATTGATGAAACAGTAATCAATATCGAAACTCAAAAACAGGTCTCCAAGGAATTAAAAAATTCATTAAACGAATTAGAAATAGAAATTTCTAGACTATCTAGAGGAGATAGAATTTCAAATTTTGCTAGAAAAGAACTTGGGATGATTCCAGCTAAACCTGAAACAATAATGATCTACATTGATCAAGGAGATTTGGCGCAAGTGAAATGACAAAAAGTTATCAAAAATATAGATCTCGTATTATTTTTATTTCATCATGTGTTATTATCGTGTGGCTATGCTTATCAATAAGATTAATAAAAATAATGGTGATTGATAGCAACCATTACAGACAAATAGGTTTTAAGCAAAGTCAAAAGCAAGAATCTTTAAACGCTGTAAGGGGAAATATTTTTGATAGAAACGAAGTTCAATTAACAAAAAATATTATACATTATTCAATTGGTGTACATCCTCAAAAAATAGAAAATAAAAATAAATTAGCTTCTGATCTTTCTAAAATTACAGGAAGGGATATTGATTATTATTTAAATAGATTAAATAATAAAAGTAGTTTTGTAACGCTCGAGTCAAAAATTAAAAGAAGCTTGGGTGAGAAAATAGAACTTGAACTACCAATTTTAATTGCTGAAAGAAAGTCAAGAAGATCTTATCCTCATGCAAATATCGCTAGTCAAATAATAGGCTTTACTAATTCTGACGACTCTGGCTTAGTTGGGATTGAAAGACAATTTGAAAATTATTTATCAGGAACAAATGGCTGGATAGTAAAGCAGATTAATGTTGCTGGACGAAGAGGGTCATTTCATAAGACAAGTCTTCCAAGAAAAAATCCTATCGATGGATCAAATATACAACTTACAATTGATATTGAATACCAAAGCATTCTTCAGGAAGAATTACAAAGAAGGATTGAAGAATCTGATGCAAAAGGCGCTATGGGCATCTTAATGAATCCTCAGAATGGAAATATTTTAGCGATGGCTTCTCTTCCTGACTTTGATCTAAACGCACCTAGCGCTTCCCCATTAGAAAATCAAAAAAATAAAGTCGTTACAGATCAATTTGAACCTGGATCAACATTTAAGATTGTAGCAGCTACTGCTGCATTAGAATCAGGAAAAATATCTTTATCAGATGAATTTAACTGCGAAGAAGGAAAAGTAGTTATTGATGGATGGACTATATCTGATCATGAGCAATTTGGTGTTCTCACTTTTCCTCAAATCATTGCGAACTCTAGTAATGTTGGAGTAATAAAAATTGCTCAGAAACTAGGCAAAGATCCATTATATAGTCTTTCAAGGAGTTATGGATTTGGTTCTTATACAGGAATTTCATTTCCTGGAGAAACTCAAGGCGTTTTAAAGCAAAAACGCGATTGGAGTCATATGTCTGTTGCATCGGTTTCTATTGGTTATGAGGTTGGAGTGACAGCACTTCAAATCGCATCAGCCTATGCATCAATTGCTAATGGCGGGGTATTATTAAAACCTCAAATAATTCAACAAATTATGAATGATAAAGGAAAAGTGATTTATTCTACCAAGCCAGAACCTATTCGAAAAGTTGTCAAAGCCGAAACTATGTCAATTATGAAAGATATTTTAGGAAAGGTAATAAATGAAGGTACTGGCTACAAAGCTGATATAGAAGGTTGGTCCATAGCAGGTAAAACAGGAACAGCTCTAAAATATATGAATGGTGGCTATTCAAAAAAATATATATCTAATTTTGCAGGTTTTTTCCCTTCAGAAAACCCCCAAATCGTTGGGGTTGTTGTTTTGGACGAACCTAACTATGGATTGCATTGGGGCGGGTATGGAGCTGCTCCCCTATTTAAAAGAATTGCTCAAAGAATAATTAATTTAGATGACTCTTTTGAGCATCATAAATCAATAAAAAAAGATAAGAAAATCAAGATAGCTTCAAAAAAATATACTAGCCCAACTCCCTTATCAACCAAAAATGTATATAGCTCCTATACAGATGGATATACCATTACTCCAGATGTTAGAGGAATGAGTATCAGGAAAGCAAAAAGTATATTAATAAAAAATAAATTGAGACCGAAGTTTTCAGGATCAGGAAAAGTTATCTGGCAAAGTCCAGCGCCAGGAACAAAAAAAGTTCCAGGATCATTATGTATTATGGGATTAGACTAGTGAAACTTAATTCATTAATTAAAAATATTGCTCAAAAAGAAGGTATTTTTCCACCAATAGAAATAAAAAAGATTTGCACTAATTCTAAAGATGTAAAAAATGGAAGTTTATTTATTGCTATAGATGGAGTCGAAAATGATGGGCACGACTATATTGAAGAAGCTATCGAAAATGGTGCATCGGCAGTTATATCTAATGGTAGAGATATTGGCAAATTACCTGTACCTAATATTCAAGTTGGAAATACAAGACTAGCGGCAAGTAGAATTGCTGCTGAATATTTTAAGCACCCTTCAAAAGAGTTAACAGTTATAGGTGTTACAGGTACAAATGGAAAAACCACAACTGCATCGTTAATTTATTCAATATTAAACGCCGCAAAGCTAAATGTAGCGCAGATTGGTACTTTAGGAGTCATTGCCAATGGAATCCAAAAGCAAAAAACACTTACTACCCCTGACCCTATTACATTACATAAAACATTTAATGAATTAATTGATAGAAACTTTTCTCATGTTGTAATGGAAGTTTCTTCTCACGCCTTAGATCAATGCAGAGTTGCAGATGTCAATTTTGATATTGCAGTCTTCACCAATCTTACTGAAGAGCATCTTGATTATCATCAAAATATTGAAGAGTATTTTAAAGCAAAGTCAAAATTATTTAGAATGATGCCTATAACCGGCACATCTATAATAAATACTGATGATGAATATGGCAAAAAAATGACAGCAGAATCTCAGGCTCCTGTGGTAAATATTTCTAAATACAAAAATTCTGATATTTACTATGAAAAAATCGAATACTCAATATCTGGTATTAAAGGAATAATAAATACAGGTAAAGGTTTGATTTCATTTAATTCAAAATTAATTGGAGAATTTAATGCTGAAAATATCATTGCAGCTGCTAGTGTTGGTATGGCATTAAATATTAATAAAGATGCGATTCAGGAAGGGCTAGAAAAAACAACTTCAATTGAAGGAAGAATGGAATTGTTCGAAACTAAAGATAATAAAAATATAGTTATTGATTATGCACATACTCCTGATGC
>JAYZHS010000146.1:0-4973 GCA_036166315.1 Fidelibacterota bacterium | reverse complement strand
ATGGAAATTTTATAAGAAAATAAATAATATTCTTTTAGGCTTAATAGGGCACGAATGAATGAATGGCTAAAGTTTGGTTTTATTTTTTTTGGTATTTTATCCGTACTTGGAGCTTCTGAATTAATAAGAAAAAAGTTTAAAAAACCTCCGGAATCTAATCGACAATTTATAAATATTTGTGTAGGCATTGTTGTTTCTATCTGTCCATTTATATTTAAAGTAAATTATCAACTAATTACTTTATCTCTATTATTTATAGCAATAAATACATATCTTATTTCAGCAAATAAAGTTTCAAGTATGAATAATATTGAACGGGTAAGTTATGGAACAATCTACTTTCCCTTATCGGTATTACTGCTAGCCTCATTTTTTTGGGATAAGCCAATATCGTATTTTCTTTCGATCTTAGTGCTCACCTTTGCTGATCCAGCAGCAGCTGCAGTTGGCAAGCGATCAAATAACAGCTTCTACCCATGGAAAGATAAAAAGTCTATCAATGGATCTTTAGCAATGTTTAGCATTACTTTTATTATAATTCTATTTGGCACTGATATAATGGCTAATTTTTTTGAAGCTGCATTCTATTTATCATTACCAATCATTATCTGCTTAAGCCTGTTTATAGCTCTTTGCGCTACTCTATCTGAGTTAATTTCATATCGTGGTAGCGATAACCTTACTGTCCCATTAATTACATTTTTTTCTTATGAAATCTTTCTCATTAACTATACCCATGGCAACCTAATTCATTTATTTTTATGGACTGTTCTCTCTGTAATTATTTTTAATTATGCTTATAAAAAGAACTCGGTTTCTTTAAGTGGAGCTATAGGTGGATTTTTAATTGGTATTATGGTATTTGGATCTGGAGGGTGGTTATGGATATCTCCTCTCATTTTTTTCTTTATTAGCTCATCTATCTTATCTCATCTTAGAGGAAAATCGCGATCCAAAAGAGATATTATGCAAATTCTTGCTAATGGTGGCGTCCCAACTTTCTTTGCCTTATTTTATTTTTTCTTCCCATCTACAATCTCCCTATTGGGCTACCTAGGGTCATTGTCAGCAGCTACCGCTGATACCTGGGCAACGGAAATAGGGTTTTTTTCAAAATCTAAACCTAAGCTAGTATTTTCATTTAAGGCTGTTGAAAAAGGTTCTTCCGGTGCCATTTCAATTCTCGGCTCTTTAGGATCTGCTATGGGTAGCTTTTGCATTGCAATTATTGCAGCCTTATTATTTGACTTTTATTATCTTATCATACCTTTAACATTAGCGGGAATTATTGGTGCATTTTTTGATTCTATGCTTGGTCGCTTCATTCAAGCAAAATACAGATGCAATATTTGTCAATGTATCACCGAAGAAAAGATCCATTGCAATGAGTCCACTGAGCTTGTTTCAGGATTAAACTGGATGGATAATAACTTTGTAAATTTTCTTAATACACTAGTAGGTGCAATTATTATAATTAATATAAATTTTTTCTATGGATAAAACTGAAAAATATATAGAAGCTTTAGATGATATAGGTCAATATTTTAGCGGGTACAAGCTTGATGATATTGGAAAAATGTCTATCATTTCATCCCAACTTAAAATAAGATTCCCGCATTGGATCTTCTGTGGATTTTACCGCGTTAATAAAGAAAAAATATTAGAGATTGGACCTTACCAGGGAGATATTGTGCCCTGCGCTCATATAGAATTCTCACGTGGAGTATGCGGCAAATCAGCAAGGGAAGAAAAAACGGTAATTGTTGAAAATGTCAATAATTTCCGTGGGTATATTTCTTGTGATGATAAAACGATTTCTGAAATTGTAGTGCCTGTATTTATTAAGAATAAATTAATAGCTGTTCTTGATATAGATGGCGCAGAAGCTGGGCAATTTGATGCTGTTGACCAAAAATATCTTGAAGAGATAGTTGGGTTAATATAATAAAAAAGGCCTCACAAGGAGGCCTTTTTACGATTTTCAATACAGTTTATCTTTATATAACCTTATAAACGATAAGTCCAACCATTACAATCAAAGAGACAAATATTAGCGAAACACCCATATTCCCTTTTTTGATTTCTTCCCATTCGTCAATATCTGATGATAACCAATCAAATACTTTTAATGAGATACCAACGCCTAAGCCAAAGCCTATCGCTGCTGTTATTGCCCACAATAATGAACGACCATATTGTGCAAACATACCTTCCATGCTCATTGGATCTAACATTCTTCCTCCTTATTTATAAAGTTTGAATTGAATTTTTAATTAATCTCATAAATCCTGCGGTATCAATTTTACCTTCGGCCAATTGTTTTAACTGCTCCGGCTTTGCTTTAGCTGAAATAACCATACCATCTCTTGAAAGCGTGGTTATAACAGTCACTTCGGTATCATTAGGTATTACAGGTTTAAAGTTTTGTTTCTTTTTAGCAAATTTTTCTTGATGACTGATTGCTTGACCAACAGAAATAAACGCAACTAGCATCGGAGTTTCAAAATCATTACGCAATTTAGCTTTCATTTCAATTGAAAAATGATAAGAACCATCAGGGTTTTTTGTTAAAACCATTTTTTTCTCATCAACCGGCATCCGATACAACTTGCACGTGTTAACTACTTGACGATAAAACGCATAGTTTGCAAACGCCAATTGACTTGAAAAAAGCATAAACGAAGCAACTATAAATATTTTTTTAAATGACATTCTACTTACCAAATATTAATTATAATTGAGGTTGATTTTACAAGAGTAGTTATCTCGGTGTCAAGCGCCAAATACTATTTCACCATTTTTTATTACATTTTGAATCGGGTGCTCTATAGCATAATAAGGGATTTCAACTAAATTAGATAATCCCCAAATTATCAAATCGGCTTTTTTCCCAATTTCAATCGAGCCAATTTCTTCTTCAAGGCCTAAAGCTTTCGCGCCATGAAACGTTGATCCCATAAATGCCTCTTCTATTGTCATGGACATTTTCATCATGGCCAATGTCATGATGAAGGGCATCGATTGTATATGGCAACTGCCTGGGTTGAAATCTGTTGCTAGGGCTACATCTAACCCGCTCTCAATCAATTTCCTTGCTGGAGCGTAAGAATTCTTATTTAGAAAAAAAGTTGTACCAGGCAATAACGTCGCTACAACGCCATTATTTTTTAATGACTGAATGCCTTTTTCATCTATTTTCATCAAATGATCTGCCGATAAACAACCAAGTTCTCCAGCAAGTACACTAGCACCAAAATTATTAAACTCATCTGCGTGAATTCTTGGTTTTAAGCCATGGGATATTCCACTTTCAATAATCCTCTTCGACTGGTCTACTGTGAAATATCCTTCCTCGCAGAAAACATCTATAAATTTTGCTATTCCTTGTTTTTCTACCGCAGGAATCATTTCTTCAATTAGTAGTTTAACATAAGATTCTTTATCATCGGAAAATTTATTAGGAAAAGCATGTGCACCCATAAAGGTAGGAATAATGTCAATTTTATGTTTTTGATTTATGCTGTCAATAATTTTTAATGATTTTAATTCAGACTCGATATCTAGACCGTATCCAGATTTTGCTTCAATGGTTGTAGTCCCTAAAGATAGAAAATGATCTATCCTTTTAAGAGACCTAGAATAAAGCTGCTTTTCAGTAGCCTCTCTAACGCTTTTTACACTAGAAACTATGCCGCCGCCGCTTTCAGCAATTTCCTCATACGTTGCGCCTGATAAACGCAATTGATGCTCTTTGCTTCTTAAATCAAAAAAAATAGGATGCGTGTGTGAATCAACAAATCCAGGGGTGACCATTTTGCCTTTGCAATCAATTATTCTATCTCCGGTACCTGACCCAATTGAAATAATTCGATCTTGTTCAATCAATAATGAAGTGTTTTGATTATATTTTATGCCATCATCGCCCTTTGTAACCAGGCATCCAATATTTTCTAGTTTAAGCGATGAGGACATTATAGAGATGGAATATCAACATCCCATTGATCTGCATTTTCAATAGCATCATCATATCCTGCGTCGACATGGCGAATTATTCCAGTTGCAGGGTCATTGGTTAAAACGCGCTCTGCCCTTAAGGCCATTTCATTTGATCCATCAACGCAAAGTACCTGCCCTGCGTGAATAGATAAACCCATACCCACTCCTCCACCTTGGTGAATAGATACCCAAGTAGATCCGCTTGCCGTATTAAGCAATGCATTTAGCAAGGGCCAATCTGCAACAGCATCAGAACCATCTTTCATGGACTCTGTTTCTCTATATGGCGAAGCCACAGATCCACAATCTAAATGGTCTCTGCCGATTACTATCGGTGCAGATAGCTCTCCCCTAGCCACCATTTCATTTAGTCTGACTCCAAATTTTGCTCTTTGATTATAGCCTAACCAGCAAATTCTAGATGGCAATCCTTGAAATTGAACTTGATCTTTTGCCATATTGATCCAATTAGATAACACCTTATCATCTGGAAACATCTCCAATACCGCAGCATCAGTTTTATATATATCATCCGGGTCTCCAGATAGCGCAACCCACCTAAATGGACCTTTGCCTTGGCAAAAAAGGGGTCTAATATATTCTGGAATAAACCCAGGAAAGTCAAAAGCATTTTTTAGACCAGCTTTTTTTGCCTGACCTCTCAAATTATTTCCATAATCAAAAGCTATGGATCCCATCGCTTGAAGCTTAATGATCGCTTCACAATGGGTAACCATTGCTTTATAAGATTCAGAAATATATCTTTTTGAATCAGATTTTCGGAGATCATTTGATTCTTTAATTGATAAACCATTTGGAATATATCCATCTAATTCATCGTGCGCAGATGTTTGATCGGTGATCATATCAGGAACAAAGTTTAATTCAACCATTTTAGGCACTATATCTGCAGCATTTCCTTCTAAGCCAATTGTGATAGCCTCTTTGTTATTTTTTGCCTGATTAGCTATTATTAT
>JAYZHS010000145.1:0-4072 GCA_036166315.1 Fidelibacterota bacterium | reverse complement strand
GATTTTTTTATGATTTACATTTTCATATGCAAACCTGTTAATATGCTTTTCAGAGTCCCATATACTGAATGTGGCCTGCTGAATAAAGGGCAACTCTCCAATTCCTTTAAAAAATTGTACACCTTCAGCTTTTGATATAGCGTCGCTTGCAGGTTTTACCGATTTCCAAAAGCGCGTTAATTTATTGAAGTGAATTGTTGCGCGAGTTAAGACCCCAACTTTGTTACTAGTTGGCTGAAAATCATCATCATATCTTTCAAAAGGATTTTTACCATCCCACTCACCAATACTTTTAAAACTAGATAGAAAAATTTTTCTGTAAGTCTCTGCTTTACTTAAAAGTAGATTGTAGTAACTATTTGAATTAAAGTACTTGCTTGCAGATAGCTCATTATCCCAGGTCAATAAAAGAGCATAGGTTGAAAAGTCGGGGTACATACTAAACCCAGGGCCGCTTCCCGTTCCCAGCATTTTATAAAAATTAAGCCCATCTATATTTTTAAAGTGTCTACGGTGCAGCCCCATTTGTTTAAATGCCCACCATTTATTTTTTTTGAAATTAAAAAATATCAGACTTGTCATACGAAATTCTATGATTGGACTAATTTGAAAATTCTATAATCCATTTTGTTACACTTGCCCCAATGGACATATATAATAATGCAGCATAAATCATAGCAACGCCTAATAAAAAGAAGGGGGTGATTCTAACTTCATGAGAATATTCAGCTTGATGATGAATTTTATTATGCCAATATCGAAGACTGATGATTGTTAAATAAGATAATCCTATACTAAAAAGAAAGAATCCCGCTATGATAAGTTGATCGGTAGCGGTTAAATGATATAACCATTTAGCAAACCTCAAATGTAATCCGATAACATTGCTGCTCCAAAAACACCGGCTGAATCGCCTAATTTATTTTTTAAAATGGGAGTGCGAACAATTTGACTGAATGTTTCTCTATACACTGAATCCCTGCCTTCGGTATATAACAGGTCGATTTTAGATAGACCGCCCCCCAAAACAATTGCATGCGGATCAAGGATGTCAATGACGTTAGCAAGTCCTCTACCAAAGTTCTTTAAAAAATTCTCTTTCCATTTGGGATGTTTTTTATACAGACCTTTTTCTATAATATCTGTTACGGTGTGATTTTCTCCGGTAAGATCATACCATTCTTTTTCAAGAGCCGTACCGGATATGTAGGATTCAACGCATCCTTTGTTGCCGCAATAGCAATCTCTACCACCTGGGTGCAAACAGTGGTGTCCCCATTCTCCAGCAATCCTATTAGACCCTCTGTGAATATTTTTAAGCATTGTAATTCCACCCCCGCACCCTGTGCCTAAAATAACACCAAAAACAACATTGTATTTTTTTGCAGCACCCAATGTTGCTTCAGCTAGAGCAAAGCAATTGGCATCATTCTCCATTAAGACTGGAATGCCTAGCTCTAATTCCATATCTTTTTGTATTGGTTTACCGATCAAGCAGACCGTGTTGCTATTTTTTAAAAGCCCTGTTTCAGCTTCAATGGTACCTGGGGTGCATATTCCAATAGGTCCTTCAAAATTTTTATAATCACTAATCATAGATTTTGATAGCGCGATTATGCGTTCAATTATCGCTTCGTATCCCTCGTCTCGATTGGTGGGGATAAGTTCTCTTTTTACCACTTGAAATTGTTCATCGATAATTACCGATTCAATTTTTGTTCCCCCAAGGTCGATTCCTAAGCGATAAGACATTATTTATATTCCATTTAAATCAAGACTAGTAAGATAATCCATATCCATAATCATATAAGTGATCATCATCAGCATCGATAGGAAACTGATCAACATTTTTTGGCCAACTGAAAGATAATTTTCCAGATGGGTTATAGTCTCCAAATAACACATCCGCAACTCCAGATCCTTCTGTTCCGGGAAGCCAAGCTGCAATAAGCGCATCCCACTCATTTACCTCATTCGTTATTATCATTGGTCTGCCTGAAAGCAAAACCACAACTACAGGTATATTATTTTCCTTGAAACGATTGATTACATCTAGGTCTTCTTTTTCTAATCTTAAATCAACATCATCGCCTATCATTTCAGCGTAAGGTTTTTCTCCAACAACCACAACCGCTATATCACCTGTAAACGCTGTGCCGTCTCTAGTATATTCAACCACTGTTCCAGGATCAACCGCAGATTTTATTGCATCTAAAATTGATGTCCCTTCGGTTATTTTACCCATTCCACCTTGCCAACTGATGGTCCAACCGCCCGCCTGCATACCAATATTATCCGCTCCTCTTCCTGCCACTACAATGGTTTTTCCATTTTTAGGTAAGGGCAGTAAGCCGCTTTCATTTTTTAGTAAAACCATACTTTTTCGTACTGCTTCCCTAGCAATCTCCCGATGGTTTTTTGACCCTACATGCGAAAGCAGACCTTGATCGCTGAATGGCCTGTCAAAAAGTCCGGACTGTTTTTTAATTAGTAAAATTCTTCTTACTGCATCATCAACGCGATTCATTGGAATTGAGCCATCCACTACTGATTCCTCAAATAGTTGTAGAAAATTCTGATAAGATTCTTTACCATCTCTTACTGCGCCAGGCACCATTACCATATCAATACCGGCGTTAATTGAAATGATTATATCAGATTTATAATCACCCGGAATATTTTCAATTGCGGCCCAGTCTGAAACCACAAAACCCTTGAATCCAAGTTCATCTTTTAATAAATCGGTTAGAAGATATTTACTTGCATGACACCTTAGATCGTTCCAGCTATTATACGCGGCCATAAAAGTGGCAACCCCCTCATCAACTGCTTTTTTAAATGGAGGTAGGTGTACCCTTCTAAGTTCCTCTTCGCTAATTTGCAGGTCGCCCTGATCAATCAAATTGTTTATTCCGGTACCAAATGCAACGCCACCGTCACCAATGAAATGCTTTGCGCAGGCCAGAACGCTGTTAGGATTATCGATATCGCTTGATTGGTAACCCCTTACAGCGGCCGCACCAAGCTCAGAAACAAGTTCAGTATTTTCAGAGTAACCTTCATAGGTTCTACCCCAGCGGTAGTCATCAGGCACAGCAAGACAGGGGGCAAAGTCCCAATCGATACCCGTAGCCGCAACCTCTAAAGCAGTTGCCTTTGCCACCGCTTCGACAATTTGCGGATCGCGTGTCGCGCCTAAGCCAATATTATGGGGGAAGATTGTTGCGCCCACAACATTATTGTGCCCATGTACCGCATCGATACCATATAATAAGGGAATTTGCAGACGTGATTTTAGCGCCTCTGTTTGATACATATCATACATCTCAGCCCAGGCTTTAGGCTCATTCGTTTTTGGAGTACTGCCTCCGCCACTGAGTAAAGAACCAATACCGTACCTGGATATATCTGAGATATCATTTAAAAATTGTCGATCGACTTGTGTCATCTGACCAATCTTTTCTTTTATGGTCATCTGCTTCATAATATTTTCTACGAAAGCAATATCTTCAGCAGTTGGCGCATTTGGTTCGCTCATCGAGCAACCGGAAATAGAGATGAAAATAATAAAGGTGTAAAGTAGATTTTTCATTGAATGCCTTATCATATTTTTGTATTTTCTCGAGTCAATTTTATATATTTATTCTTCAATTAAAATAATAACCTAAAGAGAGAGCACGATGAAAAAAACGCTAACGTTTTGTTTTATTAATTTATTAACCGTATCGCTATCATTTTCTCAGGTAGTGATCAATGAAATTATGTACAATCCGTACTATGAAACAACACCGGGGGACCCCAATACATATTCTACAGATGATGATGGCGAATTCATCGAATTATTTAATGCCGGCCAATCTGATGTTGATATCTCTGGTTGGAAAATTTTAGATGCTATCGATTACACTTTTCCAGCTTCTACCACCATTGGCGCTGGAAAGTATCTTGTTTTGGCTCGTAGCAAAGCAAGATTTAAAGCTGATCATGGCACTGATGCTGATCTAGAGTGGGGACCTGGTACTGGTAATGGTGCCCTTGCAAATGGTGGAGAGACTGTCAAATTAGAAGATGC
>JAYZHS010000144.1:0-4054 GCA_036166315.1 Fidelibacterota bacterium | reverse complement strand
ATCGACCAATTTTCACCATCGAATGATAAAGAGACAAATTCTTGACCTTTGATTATCTCAAATGCAAAGATACTATCACGCTCTAAATCAAATATTTGATCGCTGCTTGCATTGTATTTGCTTTGCTGAAAACTATTTAAACCAAACAATGCTATCAAAACTACAAGCGCAATGCTCATCCATTTCATCTGACTACCCATACAATTCCTCTAAAACTGAACTTCTATTTTTTTGTTTACGCATTCGAATCAAACCAAATCCAACGATTAAAAAAGTTGGTGCGGTAATATTAATCCATTTCCATGTTCGTTTACTCGCATCAGAAATCTCTTCCAATGGGCGAGATGTTATTTCTCTTGAGCGCAACGCTATTAAATCTTGATCACCAATCAAGTAGTCGATAGAATTTAAAATGAAAATGTGATTTTCAGGCGATCTGCCTCCGCCATTATCAGCCATAAATTCTGAATCGCTAACCAAGATTACCTGGTTGATGATTCCTGATGAATTTACTGATTCAGTTCTAGCGCCTAGTATTTGGTTTGATTTATTAAAAATACGCATGAAAGGGTTTTGCTGAGGATCTGGGCTTAGATTATAAGTCCCTTTAAGTTCTCCAGACTGTTCAGATGTAAAAAATAGTGGCGTAAATTTAACCTGCCCCATTGAAGCTGAGTCTTGCTTGATTTCACTGGGGAATATTAATTGCATCTGCTCTAATCCAGAAACGATGGGCTCATCAGCATTGAAACTTCTCACGATTGGAAGCAATGGATACTCCATAGGAACATTCATTCTAATTGGGCCCATTTGCTGTTGAACATTTACCCTACCGCAAATCTTATCGGTAACGAGATTTTCTTCAATAGAAAACCCATATTTTTTTAGTAACAAAAATATATCAGACTGAATAGGGGTCGCTTGTTGAATCTGTAAATTGGTTTTTATTCGGTTTTGGGCAACAAATAAATTTCCTCCTCTTTCCATAAAATCAGACAAATTCTTATTTTCATTTGAGGTTAAAGAATCAGAAATACCACTCAACAAAATTGCTGAAATATCTAAAGGTACAACATCGTTCAATTTTATCAATCGGACATTGTAACGCTGCCTTAATACGGTTTGAATACTTTGAAATTGCTCAGATTGTCCTTCAACTTGAGCAACGCCTACTGTAGGCTTATTGGTCTCTACGAGTTTCTTTATCTTCGTTGTAATTTCATATTCCAAACCAGTTGTTGTCTGAATAACCGGTAACACCTCTTTATTATCTTCAAAAAGAATAACCATACCCATCAGCACTCTTTTGACTTCAACTTTATCATTTTCAATAACTTGTAGCTGTAAAGGGGCAATTCCAGATTTTTGGGCTTCTTCTTCAAGCTTATCTTGAGAGACAAATTCAAATTTAATATTACCTTTAGAAATTGCAGCATATTCCTCAAGGATATCCTGAAGGTAACGTCGATTGTTAGCATATTCTCCAGGAAGGTCATCAGAAAAATAGACTTTCATGGTGAGCAGATCATCAACTTTTTCAATCACGGATTTACTTGAAGAAGATAATGAAAAAATATTGTTATCAGTTAGATCAATACGAAAGAAGCGACTGGTCGAGATTGTATTAAGTAAAAATAATATTGTAAATAAAAGAATTCCAGGCGCTAGTACCGATCTTTTAAGGTCAATTTTTTGTAAAAACTTCTTCATTATTTCCACCTCCTCACCTCAAGGGTTTGAACAGTAAGAAACAGAAAAAATCCAATCATTGAGAAAAAATAAATCAAATTTCTTGAATCAATTACACCTCTAGACATATTTGAGAGGTGATAATCAATAGCTAAAAACTGAAGTAAACCAGCAATGGAAGAGGGAACAAAAATCAATGTTTTGTCAAGCATAAATATTATTAGAACCATAAAAAGTCCAATGATAAAAGCTACAACTTGGTTTTGCGTTATACTGCTAGCATAAGTACCGATTGCGGCAAAAGTAGCACCCATCAATGCCAATCCAAGATAGCCACTAAAAATTGCGCCATAATCTATATTTGTACCAACAAATACTAGGGTAATAAAATGAATTGAAGTGGCAAGAAGTCCTAGGAGAATTAAACATAGCGCCGCAATAAATTTACCCAATACAAATTGTACAGTGCTTAATGGCAGCGTTGACATTGTTTCCATTGTTCCTATGTCGTTCTCTCTAGCTATCAATCCCATCGAAATTGCAGGAATAAAAAATAAAAACACCAAAGGAACGATATCAAATAACGATCTGAGGTCTGATTGACCAAAAAGAAAAAATCTATTGGTAAAAAAATACCCGTTAACAATGGCAAAAATGACTAAAAAGATATAGGCCATTGGGCTATTAAAAAATCCAACTAATTCACGGAGATAGACAGTTCTAATATTACGCATCAGCATCACCTTTCATCGTAAGATTTCTAAAGATATCCTCAAGATTAGTAGTCTTAGGGGTCATCTTTAATATCGACCATTTATTTTTTACAGCATAATTAAAGATTTCCTCACGTGAATCTTTATTTTTTTCATACTCTAATTGAATTGTATGAATACTTTTTTCTTTACTTGTAGAAATAAATTTGACATTCGGCAACGTTGCTTGAATATGCTTAATGGAATCAACTTTTGCTCCTTTTACCTCCATCGTCAATAATACATTTCCCATAAAGCTTGTCATTAGTTCTTCATTGGTTCCATTTGCAACTATCTCACCTTCATTAATTATTATTATACGATCAACCGTTGCTTGTATCTCTTGGAGAATGTGGCTAGACATAAATACTAACTTTTCTTTTCCTAGCGATCTAATCAAACTTCTAATCTCAATGATTTGATTTGGATCAAGACCTGTGACAGGTTCATCAAGAATTAATATTTTGGGATCATGTATCATGGCTGCTGCAAGTCCAATCCGCTGTTTATAACCTTTAGAACAATCAGAAATATTTTTATGCACAACACCTCGTAATCCGCATTGCTCTACAACACGCGCCAACGATTCTTTAAATTGAGATCCCCGTACATCTCTTATTGCAGCTAAAAATTCAAGATAATCATAGACGCGCATTTCTGAATACAAAGGATTCAGTTCAGGTAAATAACCAATTTGCTCTTGAATGGAATGTGTATCCTCAATGATATCCATACCATTGACTGTAATTGAGCCTTCGGTTGGAACCAAGTAGCCGGTCATCATTTTTAAGGTTGTTGTTTTACCGGCACCATTTGCTCCCAAAAATCCAATCACTTCTCCATCTTTAAGATCAAATGAAATGGATTTAACAGCTTCAACAGGGCCATAATTCTTACTTAGATCTTTTACTTTGATCATTAACGAGTTACCTCTTTTATCAATTACTGACTTAAAATCTTTATATTACTAAAAAATATTAAAAATGTTCCGGCGAAATTATAATGCTTAGGGAAAAAATTCAAATCATCTAGTTAATAAATATTATCTATGATTTTTTTTATCATCAATGTGTGTTTTGGGCTTGAACCACAACATGAACCAATAATTGCAGGAGATTGACTAATAAATTTAGAAATCATGGTTGAGAATAAATCATTATCAATCTTTTGTTGAATAGTTCCATCTGGCTCAGGTTCAGATTCTCCAAGATTAGGGTAAATCCCCCAATTCTCCTTCCAATCTGTCTTTAAGTTATTGATAGCCTGACTTGATTTAGCAAGCGTGTTACAGTTTAGCAGTAGGCAATCTACTTTTTTGTTGATTAACTCATATGCACTGCTAAGGGTGTGTCCGGATAGGAGATGGGATGAGTCTTTAAGGATTAAGCTAAGCCATGTTTTTTCAAAAATATTTGTAAAGCTTAGGGCAATTTCTATCTCTTCAATATGTCCCATTGTTTCAAATAAAATTATATCGATCTCAGCTTCTTTAAACCACGTTAAGGTTTCACCGTAGCAATCCTCTGCAATTGATCTTCCAGGAAATAAATCAGGACGATAACAATCTTCCACTGCCGTAATTGAACCTGCTATCAAGTCAGCTTTAGAACTTC
>JAYZHS010000143.1:0-2890 GCA_036166315.1 Fidelibacterota bacterium | reverse complement strand
AGCATAATATAGATTAACTTCATAAAAAAGCCTAGCTGCATCTCTATCTACTACAAAATTTGTTGTTTCAAGCACATCTCTCGATGGAAATAAAATTTCAATACCCGGTTTAAAATATTGTAACGTTAGATCCAAATCTGGATTCATGTTAAGTAGTTTTTTTAGAATAAGTACTTCATACAGTCTTCTTTCATACTTTGGGAACTCAGCAGATAATAATATGGTAAATTCGTCCTCTATTGGTGAAGCGCCTATTTTATTAAATTTTATCAATTCATTCTTGTAGGATTCTTTAAGGGAAATATAGTTCACAGTTGCTGTGGGCTGAACAAATGGCTTATCAATGGTAGCTTTACCTGTAACAGAGTAGGTTAGTTTCATCGCTCGATTCGCTGGAATATTTTTAACAGCCTTAGAAAGCATCTCAACTTCAAACCCAGCAGGATCTTGCAATGAAGAAGCAAAATAGATTATGCTTTCAGGATCTACAAAATCCACATAATTCATTTTACCTATAATGTCTAGAAGCATTTTTTTGACCAATACAGACTCGCCCGGTATTCTTCCTTCAAGGATTGACTGGTATGGTTCTTTTTGCGCTAGAGTTTTGTCTTTATCTGCGCGCTTGTAAACCTCTTGAACGATATTTTGATAAACCGGACTTTCATCAATAAAACTCAGGTCAAAAATATCACCTTGCCTAACGCGATAAGAGTTTGGAAAAGATTTATTATTATCTTGGTCGAATAATGGGGAATCCTGAGGAATCACTCTACTAAACTGATCTGCTGATTCTCTTATAATATGAGGGGTAATCACCACAATCACTTCACGCCTAACCTTTTTGCTGCCACTGACGCTAAAGAGGTTTTTAATTAATGGCAATTGCCCTAAAAGCGGAACGCCTCCCTCATTATCTGATGATTTTTCATTAATCAGTCCACCAATGATAAATGGTGTATTATTTGCGACACGCACAAATGATTGAACTTTTCTGTTATTGATAATTGGCGCTGATTCGACATCTCCTCCGCCCGTTGCTCCTATACGCTCTTCCGTTTCACTAATAATGGTTTCAACCTGAATGGTGACGCTTGAACCGTCTTCGCTAATTCTAGGCCGAACATTCAAGACAATGCCCACAGGTATATAGTCTACTGATCTGGTTTTTGCAATTTGATCAGTAATCGTTCTTACAATTGGAATCTGCTGACCAACCTGGATACGTGTTTGCCTACCATCAAGAACTAAAGCAGAAGGTTTAGACTTAATCGTAGCTAATTTTTTACTAACCAGCGCATCAATATTTGCACGAAAATTTGCACCACTACCCAATAATGTTCTATCAAGAACAACAGTGAAAGGTGAAATTGAACCACCTTGCGGCGGTGGAAAATTAGCTGTAACGCCAGAACCTGCAGCAGAAAAATCAACGCCCAGTTCACTTAAATTATCTCTGTTTATTTCAATGACGAGCGCTTCAATCGCAACTTGACTTGCAGGTACATCAATTTTATTTGCAAGTAAATCTAGTAGCTGCGCAAGGGGGCGCATATTATTTGATTTGTAGCCTATTAAAAGGCGTTGCATAGGATCACCGCTGGTCGTGTTATCTAATGTTACTCCCCCCAAATCTACACCTAAAGCTGATTTTTTTGTGGAAACTTTGGCCCTGGTTTTTGAAACAAGAGAGATCGTTTCAGTGTCTGGCATTTTAATGATAACTGGCAATACTCCAGGGGCATTCAGATTGTCAATATTATTAGAAAAGTTTGGGGTAAAATTATTTTCACCTGAAGTTTCGCCCTTGCTTGCCCTGTATTCTACAACGGTATAACCCATTGTTTTTAGGATAGCTAATGCACGATCCGTTTGAATATAGCTAAGCTTTACAACTTCATAGTCCAAATCTCTAAGCGCGTTGGCATTTGCGCTTGGCGGTCTGGAGGCCGATGATGGTGGTCTTGCTGGAGGCCTTCTAGATGCGGATGGTGGTCTTTGCTGAGAAAATGACCAAGATAAAAGTAAAATTAATAATAATATTTTTTTCATCAGTTTGATGGGGCTTGAACTAGTTTTATTGGTAAAGAAAGATTCAGTCCCTCAAAGTTAGCTGAAATATGGCCTGTGGCCTTTAAAGGTAGAGTAGGAATAAAAAAAGATAAACCCTGCCAAACTGAATTGGCAGAATCGGCAAGAGATACATAAACATATTTATCAGAAAATTGAAGAGTACCATAGGCATCATAGTAGGAAAAAACATTAGAATGATGATCAAACTGTCCACCAACGACACTATAATTACAGAACCAATCCCCAGTAGGTTTTGTCCCAGGAACTAATCGTCTAATGGTGGTAATTACTTTAGTGCTGCTATTAGAGTAAACAATATCAGGATCAATCTTTAGGGATAATTCATAGAGGCCATTGTTTGTTTTGACCTCTTTTTCTGTTATTAGTAGATTATTTTTATCTTCACACGAAATAAAAATAACTAGCGCCGAAATAATTACGGCCTTGACACAAGAAAAGGGTTTTACAAAAAAATTGCTACTATCTTTAATTAACTGCATATTATTTACTTTTTACCTCAGAAGGATATACCTTAATTGTAAACTAATTATAGTGATAAAGTAAACACTTTCTTAAAGAGATTTCAACAATAAATATTTATAGGAAATTAGGCTTGGATGCTTGTGATTCTATTCAATCACAAATAACTTAACGCTAATAATATTGAATGAATATTAAGAAAAACCACATACGTTAATATGGCTACTGAAAAAAAATCTCCCAAAAAAGTTGCAGCTAAAAAGCAACCTGTAAAGAAGAAGCTCCCCAAAAAATCTATGGCTAAGAAGCCAATAGCGAAAAAGCGGGTAACTAAAAA
>JAYZHS010000142.1:0-4568 GCA_036166315.1 Fidelibacterota bacterium | reverse complement strand
TATGATGAAGTGCAAACTGGTGTTGGCGTCACGGGTAATATGTGGGCTCATCAAGCTTTTGGAGATGCTGTTAGGCCTGATATTATCAGTTTTGGTAAAAAAACCCAAGTTTGTGGAATTTTTGCTGGTGAAAGATTAGATGAGGTAGAAAATAATGTCTTTCATGAATCAAGCAGACTTAATTCTACATGGGGTGGATCATTAGTTGATATGGTAAGATTTACTATTTATTTAGAAATTATAGAGAATGAAAAACTTGTTCAAAACGCCAGCCTTGTAGGTGAACACCTAACAAGTTGCTTGCATTCCTTGCAAAGAAATCATGATAATTTGGTCTCCAATGCAAGAAACAGAGGACTGTTTGGTGCATTTGATTTACCGGATTCAGATAAACGTGACAAAGCAATAAATAGCATAAGCAATGAAGGCGCTATGATGCTAGGGTGCGGAACTAGATCTATTCGATTCCGCCCTCATCTTAACATTACAATTAATGAGCTCGATCAAGGCTTTGAGATGATTGATAAAGCCTTAAGTAAATTATAGTTTTATGCCAGATGGAAAACTTTATGTTGTTTCTACACCAATTGGCAATCTTGATGATATAACTTTAAGAGCCGTTAATATACTTCGCGACTCTTCCTTAATTGCTGCTGAAGATACAAGGCAAACTAAAAAACTATTAAATCACTTAAATAATTCTGTGCCAATGATTAGTTATTTTGATCATAATAAATTTCAACAAATTCCTAAAATTATTGATCAACTCAAAGAATCAAATGATATAGCATTAGTTTCAGATGCTGGCACACCAGGAATTAGTGATCCCGCTTACAGGCTTATTAGAGCAGCAATTGAAGAGAAAATTCAGGTAATAAGTATTCCTGGGGCATCAGCATTGCTTGCCGCTTTGATTCCGTCTGGCCTTCCTACAGATAGATTTATTTTTGAAGGATTTTTACCTCAAAAAAAAGGAAGAAAAAAAATACTAGAGCATTTATCAAAATTTGATGGAACAATTGTGTTATTTGAAAACCCAAAAAGATTAAAAAGAACTCTAAACGATATTTATATTCATATTGGTAATAGGCCTTGTGTGATCGCCAGGGAACTGACTAAAATTCATGAGGAGTTCATTAGGGGATCCATTAAAGACATTATGAAAAATGTAGAAAAAATTATGCTTAAGGGTGAAATGGTAATTTTAATAGGAAAAGATGATGACAATGTCTATTTCTAAAGGCAAATTTATTTCTTTTGAAGGTATCGACGCTTGCGGTAAGAGCACCCAAGTAAAATTGCTACTGAAAGAAATGAATGCTTCTTCTAATAAGACTATTCTAGTTAGAGAACCCGGTGGATCGACCATTTCAGAAGAAATTCGCGATATTTTACTGAACAGCAAATTAAATGAAATGTCTGACCGTACTGAGGCGTTATTAATGACTGGAAGTAGAGCGCAATTAACATATGAAAAAATTATCTCAAATCTAGATGAAGGGAAAAATGTTATTGCTGATCGCTATTCGGATTCAACGCTTGCCTATCAAGGAGGTGGGAGAGGATTGGATATAGAATGGTTAATTAAGCTTAACCAATTTGCAACGTATAATCTATCGCCCGATGTAACATTTTTAATAGATTTGCATCCAGAAGAAGCTATCAAGCGCAAAGATGTTGAAAATGATCGTATTGAAAAAGCTGGTATAGATCTTCAAATAAATGTTCGAAATACATATTTAGACATTGCAAAAAGATTTGATGATCGAATTGTAGTATTGGATGGTCATAATCAAGTAAATATCATTCATCAAAAAATTGTAAAAGAATTATCGCGAAGGAAGATTATCTAATGAAATCAATATTCAAATCTAAATTATTCTACTCATTTTTGATTTTAGCTACCCTTTCTTTATCTTTTACTCAATCTGGTTTTTATAGAAAAATATCAAAGTCTCAAGGTTTAATTAATCAAGTCTATACTCAAATTTTTTCTACATATGTTGATCAATTAGATCCAGAAACTTTCACAAAAACCAGCATAAATAGTATAACAGAAAATTTAGATCCATACACCACTATGCTTGTTGAGGATGAGCAGTACAGTATAGAACTTCTAACCGATGGAAAATATGGAGGAGTAGGCATACAGCTGGGCTATAGAAATAAAGAAATGACAGTTATATCTCCCATGAATCAGTCTCCTGCTCAAAAAGCAGGAATTATTAGTGGAGATATAATTATTAAAATAGATGACGATGAGGTTAAAAACCTATCCTTTAATGATGCCGCTGCTAAAATTAGGGGCAAAAAGGGTACCAAGGTAAAGTTAACAATTAAACGTTATGGTGAGGATGAAAATATTGATTTCACTTTAATCAGATCAAATATTGATGTTAAAGATGTAACCTATTCTGGGATGATAGCTCCAAATACAGGCTATATTCGATTAAATAGGTTTTCTCGTTATGCGCCTAGAGATTTTAAAAAAGAGCTCATCAGCCTATCAAAAAATCAATTAGATGAATTGATCATAGATTTGCGCGATAATACTGGAGGATTATTATCTGCAGCTGTAAGTATTTTAGACATGATTACGGATAAAAATCTACCACTCGTATCTACTAAGGGCAGAATCAAAGAGTCGAATCGAACATTTTTTTCCAATAGAAATCCAATTATATCTAACGATGTAAGAGTTGTTGTTTTGATTAATCAAGGAAGCGCGTCGGCAAGTGAAATTGTAGCTGGAGCAATTCAGGACCTTGATCGGGGATTAGTTATTGGTCAAAAATCATTTGGAAAGGGTTTGGTTCAAACTGCATATGAGATCGATTCAAAAAGAACTATAAAAATAACAACCGCAAGGTACTATATACCCAGCGGTCGTTTTATTCAAAAAAGAGACTATATCGATGAAAAATTTCTATTAAATAAGACCGTTGAGGATTCATTGTTTAAAACAAAAGGGGGTAGGTTGGTATATGGTAATGGCGGTATTACCCCCGATTCGACAGTTTTAGAGCAAAAAATGGATTTAGTTACAACTCAATTTTGGAGAAATGGATATTTTTATTCCTTTGCTCAGGAAAATAAATTTCATTACAAAAAATTTTCTGACGTTGAAAGCGACCAATTGCTAATTGATAAGTTTTATAAATATATTAATAAGCATAAGAAGGTCACGCTTCCTGGACAAAAAGATTTAGCCCAATTAGAAGAAAGCATATTTTCAATCGATTCTACTAATATAAAAGCTAGAAAGGCATTGAATGCTTTAAATGATTTTTATGCAAAAAGTATCGATGAAAAAATATATGAAGAGTCTGAACAGATGCATCAGATTTTACTTCTTGAATTTGCTGGTCTTTTCAATGGGCCAAAGGGTAGAATTGAACAATCTTTTATTAATGACGAAGTTTTAAAAACAGCGCTTAATGTGATAAATAATCAAAAATTCTATTCCAATGCTCTATTAAACGCGCAGCATATTGATAATTAATACTGTGAAATAACCTTTCGTAGATACTTGATGATTCAATTAAATTCTTTACGTAATAGAAGGGCGATTAGCTCAGCTGGTTAGAGCGCTACGTTGACATCGTAGAGGTCAGCGGTTCGACTCCGTTATCGCCCACATTATAAATTTAGATGAAACAGATAACTATAACACTACCGGATAAATCAACCCGTCAATACGATGAAGGGGTAACTGCATTGCAAATTGCCACCAGCATTGGTGAAAGATTAGCCAATGATACTGTAGCTGCTACCGTCAATGACAATTTAGTGGATGCGACTATTCCAATCATGGATGATGCTGATTTAATTATACATACAGGTGATTCAAAAATTGGTCATGAGGTTTTGCTGCATAGCGCAGCCCATTTAATGGCACAGGCTGTAAAGAAGTTTTGGCCAACTTCGCAAATGACTATTGGTCCAGTCATAGAAAATAGATTTTATTATGATTTTGATATCGAGGGGACATTTTCCGATGAAGATC
The DNA here is from genome assembly GCA_036166315.1 of Fidelibacterota bacterium. GTDB lineage: Bacteria > Fidelibacterota > Marinisomatia > Marinisomatales > TCS55 > TMED108. The sequence goes on along the minus strand of JAYZHS010000142.1, from coordinate 562 downwards.
TCCTAAAAATTGAAGAAGAAATGCATAATATTGCAAAAGAAAATCATGATGTTTATCGTAAAGATCTATCTAGAGATCAAGCTATTAAATTATTTTCGAAACTCAATGAAAACTACAAAGTAGAAATAATCAATGAAATCGATGAAAGTGATCGAATTACTGCATACAAGCAAGGGGATTTTATTGATCTTTGCAGAGGACCGCACACTCCCAGTACAGGAAATTTAAAATATTTTAAACTGCTATCAACGTCAGGTGCGTATTGGCGCGGTAATGAAAATAATAAAATGTTACAGCGAATTTACGGTACTGCATTCTCTAAAAAATCGGAACTAAAAAAGTATCTTAATTTTTTGGAAGAAGCAAAAAAACGTGATCATAGAAAAATAGGTAAAGAACTAGAAATTTTTACCTTTGATGAAGAGGTTGGACCAGGATTACCGCTATGGCTTCCAAATGGCGGAGTTATTTTAAATGAATTAGAATCATTAGCTAAAGAAACAGAAGATAGACATGGCTACCATCAAGTAAGAACTCCACATTTAACTAAGGGCGACTTGTA
>JAYZHS010000141.1:0-2910 GCA_036166315.1 Fidelibacterota bacterium | reverse complement strand
TAAATCTGAAGAAGTAAGTGTAGTCGTTCTAATTTTTACGTTAATATTTGTTAAAAATAAGGGCCAACCTGAATCAAAAATTGCAATAGACTTCGATTCTTTTTGACTGCTATTTATATATAATTTTTGAGAAAGAGGAGGTAAGTCAGTCATATCGATTTTACTATCTGTAAATTCCCAATAATTAATATTTTCTGAATCGTCAGTTTCGCTAAGCTCTTCTAAACCCAAAACAGATGTAAGCCCCTTTATAGACTCATTAATCTGATTTGGCCCAGCGATTAGCATTAATGCTGACTGGTGAGAGAGAATTTTTTTTGCTAAAATTCTAATAAAGCTTATTGGAAGTGGTTCAATAGGATAGTTTTCAAAAATTATTAAATCATAAGAGGACTGCCAAAAAGACTTTATTGATTTATTAAATTCAGCATCTGAAATCTTTATGAAGTGATCTACTTGAACCCTATCGCTATTCAATGATTTTTTTATTATAGAAGTATTTTTGTTGGGACTTCCAGTTAGTAGAGCAATTTTATATCTATCTTTTAATATTAAAAGTTCAAAATTTTGCTTGTTGTTAATAATATTAACTTCATCTTCAACAGATGAAACTTGGACTCTATATTTTTGCCTCCCAAGAGATTTTGGTTCAAATTGGAAGTTGACTGTTGTAGTTGAGCCTAGTCCATACAATTTTACATATTTTGATCCAATCATTTTTGAATCATCATAGAGAGAAATACTAAATTGATCATTTATTCTACCAATTGATTGGATATCAATTGCAACGTTAATTCTTTCATTTTTAATTGCAACAGTTGGGGCATCAATAGAATTAATAAAAATATCAATTAGTGAGTTCTTATTACCTATACCTAAAGAAAAAATTGGTAATGCAGAATTTTTAAAAACATTTAGCGGGTTACTCCCTTCTGTTGGAATTCCATCTGTCGCTAATATCACTCCAGCTAATTTATTTTCATTTTGTAAAATATACTCTGCAACATTTCCAATATTTGTTGATTCTCCATTACCATTCAATTTATTTTTAAGAGGTGATACTTTTGAATCAAAAGAATAAGAGCTGAAAGAAACTTTTTCTTTATTAAATCTATTTTCCAATTCTTCAATACCTAGATTGATTGAGTTTAAGGAAGGTGTTTTATGATATTTCATACTAGCGGAGTTATCAAAGAATAGTGCCCATTGAAGAATATTTTGTTTTTCAGTTGAATAATTAATAACTGGATTAAATAAAGAAAAAATTAAAATTGTTATTAAAAACATTCTTAAGGTGAAAAGTGTTTTAAAATTATCTTTATAAGATTTATATATATAAATAAAAACAATGAAAGAAAACAATAATAATGCCAAAGTTATTAAATCTGAAGATTCTAAGAATTTAAAATCCATTTAACTTATTCTCATATTTGGCTGAATTGAAAAATCTAATTTAGATTTTTTTCCTTTTAAAAAATATTTTTCACCAAGAAATGCAATCATTGCAGCATTATCTGTACAATAACTTGGATGAGGAAAAATAATTTTTCGGTTTGGAATTTGATTTATAGAATAATTTCTCAAAAACTTATTTGCAGCAACGCCGCCAGCAACAACACAATTTGTAGTATTTGAAAATTCTGCAGCAAATTTTAATTTTTTTACTAAAACATCAATAATTGCAAATTGGTAGCTAGCAGCAATATTCTCCAAACTTTCTTTATTATTTTTTTCAAAATAATAAAGCAGTGAGGTTTTAAGACCGCTAAAACTAAACTCAAAATTATTCTTTTCTACTAATGCTCTTGGAAAATTAATTGATTTATAATCGCCATCTAAAGCTAATTTTTCAATTTCAGGGCCTCCAGGGTATCCTAATCCTAATATTCTTGCCCCTTTATCAAAAGCCTCGCCAGCTGCATCATCTCGAGTCTCACCGAGCAATTTATAATTCCTAAAATCATTCACTTGCCATAATTGAGTATGTCCTCCAGAAACTAATAGGCAAACAAATGGGAAATTAAGTTTAGGCTCTGCTAAAAAGTTTGCAAAAATATGTGCTTCTAAATGATTAACACCAATTATTGGTATGTTCAAACCTATTGCAAGTCCCTTTGAAAATGAAGTTCCTGCAATTAGAGCACCTGATAAGCCGGGGCCTTGAGTCACAGCAATACCATCTAAATTCTCTAAACCAATTTTTGAATCTCGTAATGTTTCATGAATTATTAAATTTAATATTCTTTCATGTTCGCGAGATGCAAGCTCAGGTATGACTCCTCCATATTTTCTATGTATATCTTGAGAACTTATATTTGAAGCAATTATTTCCCCATCAACGCACAACGCCGCTGCGGTTTCATCGCAAGAAGTTTCTATACCTAATATAATCAATTATTTTTTTGAGTTACCAAAAGCTCAATATTCCTTGGAGATAGATCCATCCAATCTATAATATCTTTTGGCGCCTTAACCTTTAATTCATAAAATTGCTTATTTGAACTCCAATCGTTGAAGTCAACAGTAATATCAATTTCATTTGGTTTGATTTTAGCAATATAATCTAATCCTCCAATTACTGTTAAAGAAACTGTCTGAGGACTAGCAAAAATCCTCATTTGATTATTAGTATTTAATATTTTGATTGGAATTTCACTTATAATTCTTTCACTAATAGCTTGAACACTTTGATTATAAATTATTTTTTTTGGATTATATTCAATAAGCTGATCCTTTGGGGAAACTAAAGAAAGTGTTAATTCTACATCAGATTTAACATTGATTAATGAATCTGGACCTATTAGAACATGCTTAATATCGTCAACTAAATTTCTTGAGCCTGCTATCATTACATTATTTGGATATAATCTTGGAGGGCCAACCAATGTAAATCCTGGCGCAGCTTTTACA
>JAYZHS010000140.1:0-2884 GCA_036166315.1 Fidelibacterota bacterium | reverse complement strand
GGATGCTTTTTTCTAAAACAATTTTAGCATAATGCTCAATATTTGCAGTAGTCGGAACAGATTCTGCTAATCCAGAAATATAATATGCACCCCCAACGCTTTTTAATTCGTTTTTCTTTTTTAGTCGATCTACAACAGAAATTGCATCAATAGGTTCGCCCTTTTCAAAAAGATCAATCATGCAAGAAGCTATCCGCATATGAGCATCTTTATAAAACATGTTAGGCTTTAGCCATTGTAAAGCCTTACTTACAGCTTCTTTTGTAGAAAGCATCGAGCCCAAAACTGCTTGTTCAGCCTCAATAGACTGAGGCTGGCCTTTTATTTCAGGTTTTTTTTCTTTAGGCATATATAATAATTTTAATCAATTAGTGTACGAATCCATTTGAAATCATTCCAGGCATCTGGCTTCCAATTAGAATTCCTTAATAGAGCAGCTGGATGATAAGTAACTATTAGGTTCGTTCCATGGTAGCTATGGATTGTATTGCGCATATCTTTCAAAGACTTATCCACACCCAAAAGGGTCTTTCCAGCAACTCTGCCTAAAGCTACAATGAGTTTTGGCTGAATCAAATCTATTTGATTAACCAAATAGGGTTCGCATTTTGATATTTCTTCTTTAGATGGATCGCGATTATCTGGTGGTCTGCATTTTAAAACATTGCAGATGAAAACATCATTTTCTCGAGATCTATTTATTGCAGAAAGCATCTTATCAAGAAGTTTGCCTGCTCTTCCAACGAAAGGTTCGCCGCTCAAATCTTCCTGCTCACCTGGTGCTTCGCCAACTAATAAAAGCGATGCATTAAAATCCCCAACTCCGAAAACAAATTTTTTTCTAGTTTTTCCTAGGTCGCATTTCAAACAATTTTTTATTTCGTCATTAAATGAAATAAGATCATAAGAATTGCTTTTTCTTTTTTTCTTTTTTTGAGAATTATCACCAATTATGCTATAATTTTTTAATTGAAGGAAAATCTCATTTCCAAATAATTCTTGGTATTGCTTAAAATATCTTAACTTTTGATCATTCAAGAACAATTCTCATATAAATACTTTATGACTCCTCTTGATCTTTTTTCCATTCAAGGGTTCCATCTAAAAATTCATTTACAGAAACGGTTGTAGGCTTTTCAAGTTCTTCATAATCATCGGGATTATTTTCAATGACTTCATCATATACGCCCATTTCATCTTCATCGGTAGATTCTATTATTTCCTCAACTATTCTATCACCAAGAACTTGTTTAGCTCTTTTTGACATAACAACAACAGACTCGTATATGTCTTTTGATTGATTTTCTACTTCACGTATAGATAGCGGTTCAAGTGACATTGTGCACTCCTTCTATTTCATTTTGAATAATATCTAAGATTTTATTTGTTGCTTCTTCTAGCTTATCATTAATTATAGAATAATCAAAGTTAGACTTGTATGATAATTCTGATTCTATCCTTTGAAGTCTTTTTTCTATTCTTTCTTTAGAGTCAAAGCCCCTTTTTTTAAGCCTTAATTTTAACTCATTTAAGCTAGGTGGTTCCACAAAAATTGAAATTGTTTGATTGGGATAGAGTTTTTGAATAGATATTGCGCCTTTAACATCCAGCTCTAAAAGAATAGATATTTCTTTATTAATCGACTTTTCAATCTGTGCTTTTGAGGTACCATAATAATAGTCACCATGAATTTTTTCCCATTCAACAAATTCTTCATTTTTAATACCCTTTAAAAATTCTTCTTTAGTGACAAAAAAATAGTCAATTCCATTTTTTTCATTTGGTCTAATTTTTCTAGATGTATGTGAAACTGAAAATTTTATTCTATTTTCTTTTTTTTGAATCTCTTTGCAAAGGGTTGTTTTTCCTGATCCTGAAGGAGCAGATAGTATAAATAAATTTTTCATAATATATTTTGAATCTGCTCTCTGATCTTTTCTGCTTCATCTTTCATATAAACAATATTATTTACTATTTTGCTTGAAATACTTTTAGATCCAATAGTATTTATTTCTCTACCTATTTCCTGTAATAGGAAATTTAAACGACCTCCTGAAGATTTATTGTCTTTTAATATTTTTTCAAACTGATCAAAATGGCTTTTCAGTCTAACCAATTCTTCCGTTACATCAGATTTTTCAGCAATAATTGCAATTTCTTGATTAACTCTAGTTTCATCTAATTGAATATTATCCATCAAATCAGATAGTCTTTTTTTCAATTTTTTAATTCTTTTTTTATGCTCAACTGGTAGCTGTGATTCAATTCTACTTAAACCCTTTCTAAGCTTGCTTAGCCTTAATTCTATATCTTTTTTTAGCTTTAACCCTTCTTCTTTTCTCATCTTTATTACTTTGTTGCATGCTGAGGATAAGGTTTTAAGAATTATTTTAGAATCTATAGATTTAAACTCATTTGATATAAAAAGATCATTTGAATTAATTATATCGCTGAGATTTAATTTTAGATTATATTTTTTCTCTATTGAATCACATATTTTTAATAATAATTTAAATCGATCTTCATTAAAAATATGTGATTCTGGACCTTGGCTTGTTTCGGATTCGAAATTAATATGCACTGTCCCTCTAATTAATCTATCTGATATCAAATCTCGTATTTTTTTATCTACAGATGGATCAATATCAAAACCTCTTAATTTTAAATCAAGAAATCTTCCATTTACAGATCTAATAATAATAGAAATTTTATTATGACCTTGCCCTGCAGAGGCCCTGCCGTAACCTGTCATACTTTGAATCATTTTATTTTAACTCCAAAAAAGCTTAAAAACTTACAATTTTCAAGATAATGGTGAAACAATTATAGAAATTGAATATTTTTATATTTTATCTAAATATTCTAGAATTAAATCAGAATTAAT
>JAYZHS010000139.1:0-11908 GCA_036166315.1 Fidelibacterota bacterium | reverse complement strand
CCGCTTCATAAGCTAAGCCTTTATTGTATAGCTGAATGAATATCCATTGTGTCCATTTAACATAACCTGGATCTGTGGTATTTATTTCTCTAGTCCAATCATAAGAAAACCCAAGCATTTTAATTTGGCGTTTAAAATTATTAATATTTTCTTTTGTCGTAACTGATGGATGCGTACCGGTTTTTATAGCATATTGCTCAGCCGGTAAACCAAACGCATCCCAACCCATAGGATGTAGCACATTATAACCTTGATGGCGTTTATATCTGGCAAGTATATCGGTAGCTATATATCCAAGCGGGTGCCCTACATGAAGCCCAGATCCTGATGGATAGGGATACATATCTAAAATATAATACTTAGGCTTATCTAAAAAGTCATCGGTTTTGAAAATTTCATTTTCATCCCAATATTTTTGCCATTTTTGCTCTATAGATTTGTGATTATATGCCATAATTAGCTATTATAAATATCTAAAATTTATACCTTCAGCCATGCTAATACAATACATGACGAAGATTTATAATAAATATTTAATTATAAAGAAACTACTAACTAAGATAACTGAAAAGAGCATAGCCAGAATATTGAAATATCGATCGATAAAATACTTTATAGGTTCGCCAAATTTCCAGATTAATACACTAAGTAAAATAAAACGCGCTGATCTGCTAATAATGGATGCAATTAAAAATAAATTGAAATTAATATTGAATGCGCCAGCAGATATTGTAAAAACTTTAAATGGTACTGGCGTAAAGCCAGACACAAAAATTATCCAAAAATTCCATTCTTCATATCTTTCTTTAATTTCATAAAATATTTCTGATGAAAATCCGGGTATAACATTAATAAAAAAATTAGCTAATGCAGAAAATTCCCTTGTTGGAGTCCACCATAAAAAATATCCAATGCTATATCCAAATATTGCACCAAGAGCGGAGCCAGCTGAACAGATAAATGCAAATTTAAATGCTTTAGTTTTTAAACCTAAGCATAATGCTATTAACAATACATCAGGGGGAATAGGAAAAAATGAAGCTTCTACAAAAGCGAGAAAAAATAATGCAACACCACCCCATTTAGAATCTGACCATTCTAAAACCCATTGGTAAAGGTTTTTAAGCCAGGACATATATTGAATTATATATTATAATCACTAATAACAAATGAAAGAGAATCATATCGCATTCCAGATTGATCCTCAATGACAACGTGCCAGTCACCAATTTTTTGAGGTGTAATGGTAATATAGCTCCAAGATCTCCAATTAAATGAACGCTTTGACTCCATTTGAACTTTTGATTTTAGCTTTCCATCATGGTACCATTTGTGAAACAAAACTTTTGAATCATTTCTATTTTGAACCCCTGATAAGAAGTATACACGTTTAGAATCTGTGGAAAATACATTATTGGGCTCGATGATTGATCTATTAATTACATTAGTACCGGTTGACATATTCAATATTTTAAACGGTTCTTCAATAATTTTTTCATCTTTTTTTGCAGCAACCTTTTTATTGGTTGACAGTTTTTTATCAGCAAGAGATTTAACAGGTAATTTTTTAGATATTTTTGGTTCTAGTAAAATGTTTTTTTCATTTTGTGAAGTTTTTATTGACTGCTGCTTTGAAATATTATCTGATTTGAGGTCCAATATTGGATTATCAATGGTTTTATTAACATGAACAGCAAGCTTTATAGGCTTACTTGTTTTAAGTTTCGTGTTGGCAGATACAAATGAAATCATATAAATTGCGTAAACTGCAATGACGATTCCAGAGGCAATTTTTAATCTTTGCCATACTGAAACCGCTAAAAGTATTGCAATTACTAAAGTAATCTGAAAAACAACAGGTTCTGTAATTATTGGCCTAAACATATACTTTAATTTAAAATTGTTTTCACTTAAAGCAATACATGAATATTTACCTTTATAAACCTTATGTATAAGGGTTAATATTTTTAAAAAGGGAAAAAAATGAGAAATTTTTACACAATTATAGTTCTATTTTTATTTTGTATTATATCGGCATGCAATAACAACAAAGCTAATGAAAGCGAAGCTATTGATAATAAGGTTTCCCTTTCCCGTAAAGAAATGATTGCTCAAAGGTGGCAAGGTCGGATTGATACGGTTAGCTATGCAATCGGTGTAGATGTTGCAATGAGATTAGAGCAACAATTTGATAAGATCAATTATGAACGAATTAATCAAGCTATTGCTGATTATTATTCAGGATCTAAACTTTATTTATCAGATAAAGAGCGAGTTGAGGCAATAAATACTTACAATAAACTACTTGCTCCTAAATTCAAAATGGATCAAGAAAAAAAGAATATCGAAGAAGGTGCTGCGTTTTTTAAATCAAATAAAAATAATCCTGGGATAATTGAACATAAAAGTGGAATTCAATATAAAATTATTAAAAACTCAGAAGGTATGCGTCCAAATCAAAGCGATATAGTAAGCATACACTATATTGGAAAATTGATAGATGGAACAAAATTTGATAGTTCTTACGATCGAAATCAACCTTCCACTATTCCTTTAAGTAGGTTAATTCCAGGTTGGTCTCAAGGTATACAGTTGATGAACGTTGGTTCAACTTTTCAATTTTTTATACCTGGACACCTAGCGTACGGACAAGAAGTAGGCCCTGGTGGCGCTATGGCAACATTGATATTTCAGGTTGAATTACTAGAAGTTATTAGGCAGGCTGATTAAAATAGTTAATTCGTTGGCTCACCGGTTAAAGGGTCGTATTTTACTTCAATTATTTTCCATCCAACCCCTTCAACTTTAATAGTTGAAAGCCCAAAAAAATAAAAATGCACTAAAGTATGATCAACATTAACATCGGTTAAATAATCTATATTATTTTTTTTCAATGTATTGTCAATTGCTTTATCGATCTTATTAATCTCGCCAAGAGGAAAAAACCATATATGTGGTATTTGGTGCTCTCCTCTTACTAGGCCGACCTTTTCATGCCTAGATTTTAAATCAACATCTTGAGTGCTGACTAATGATAAGACCGCTAGATTATTTGTGCATGAATAAAAAAAGAGAGAAATTAATAGTATTTTAAATTTCACGTGCTTTTCGGTGCATTTTAGCATCTTCAGCTATTTTCTTTGCCATCTCTTTGGCTACTTTAGAATCAAGGGATTTATTTAAATTATTCGGCTGAGATAATGATCTAATTTTAGAGAATAAATTTTTAAAAAAATTCATTCCCTATATAACTTCTGGAACATAATTAAAGTTTGACTTATCTGGCCTATCAACTTTATCTGCAACTGCTCTATCAGGAAGCTTTATCTCTTCATGTTCTACTTCATAATATTGAATTAAGCTAAGAAGGTGTGTAATGCAATTTACTCTAGCCTTCTTTTTATTATCGGATTCAACAAGATACCAAGGAGATGCTTCTGTATCTGTATGCTCAAGCATATTATCTTTAGCTTCTGAATATTCATCCCATCTATTGACAGATTCTAGATCCATTGGGCTTAATTTCCACCCTTTAGTAGGGTCATCTATTCGACCTTGAAATCTTTTAATTTGTTCTTCAGCGCTAACAGAAAACCAATATTTAATTAACTGTATACCTGAACTTATAATCATTCTTTCAAACTCAGGACAGGTTTGTAAGAAATTGATGTATTCTTTATCTGTGCAAAAACCCATAACTTTTTCAACGCCAGATCTATTGTACCAACTTCTATCTAATATTACAATTTCTCCGGCTGCTGGCAAATGAGCTACATATCTCTGAAAATACCATTGTGTTTTTTCTTTCTCGGTTGGTGCTGCTAAGGCAACCACTCTGCAATGCCTTGGATTTAAATGCTCAGTAACTCGCTTAATTGTACCGCCTTTTCCAGCCGCATCTCTTCCTTCAAAAATAATAACAATCTTTTTTCCTTCTTGAATTACCCATTCTTGCATTTTGACCAATTCTTTATGCAAACCAGCAATTTTCTTTTCATATTTTTTATTAAAATCTTTTTTATCTGACATTATTTATCCTTATTTGCTTTTTTTAAATAAACCGGTAAAAATATTTATAACAGAAAGAACAAGATCGTTTCTTGCTAAAAACCGACTTCCGCACCTAGGACATGAAGAAAGCAATGAAATGTATTCTGTTATTTTAGTTCTTTTCCAACTATGAGAACATGATAAGCATTTCATATAATACCTTTATTATTTTAGTCGGAGCGACAGGATTTGAACCTGCGACCCCGTGCACCCCATGCACGTGCGCTACCGGGCTGCGCCACGCTCCGATTAATCAGCTTTGCAGTTCATCAAGTATCGATTTAAGATCGCGTTGAATCTTCATCAACGTTTTTTTATCCATGCTTGATGTATTTGTATTATTCTTTATTGGTTCTTTTTTTTCAGCCAATGGCTGAGATAAAACTTTACGAGCGCCTTCTATTGTAAATTTTTCATCATATAATAAATTTTTTATCTCTAAGATAAGATCTATGTCTTTTTGACGATAGGTTCTATTTCCAGCTTTATTTTTATTGGGATTCAACTGTTTGAATTCAGTTTCCCAATACCTTAGTACGTATTGTTTTAGCTCAGTGATTTTGCTTACTTCACCAATTGAATAATAAAGTTTCTTTATAGAATTTGTTTTATTTTTCATATTTTATTGTCTTCAACTAATACTTTATATTAATCAACAAATACTCTATTATCAATTATTTTAGTAATTAATTGCTTAATTAATTGGTTGCTGTAAAAACTCATCAATTCGAGTTAAAGCATTTGTAAGTATTTTTTCAGATGGTAAAAACACCATTCGAAAATGTCCTTTGCCATATTGAGCTGAGAAGCCAGAACCGTGCACTACTAATACGTGTTTATCATTTAATAATCTCAAAACAAACTCTTTATCATTGTTCTTCCAATATTCATGGGTAATCCTAACGAACATGTAAAAAGCTCCTCGAGGAGGCTGCACAGAAATCCCATCTATCTTATTAATATGATTTAAACATAAATTATTATGCTTTATAATCATATTTAAATAATCCTCCATCCAACTACTATCTCCTTTTAAACCTGCTAAATATCCATATTGTGCAGGAGTAGAGGCACACAGTCTAGATCGAAGCAATCTTTCCAACGCGTCTCTAATTTCTATCAATTTATCCGTAGGGTCATGTATCGCCATATATCCTACTCTCCAGCCATGTGCGTAATACACTTTTGATACCCCGTTTAAGGTTATTACTGGAACATTAGAGGATCTTGACGCTGTACTGTAATGATCGCCATCAAAATTTAGTCGATCATATATCTCATCAGATATTATTGTACAGTTTTTCCATTGTGACGCTAGATCTATGATCTTATCTATTTCTTCTTTTTTTATAACGTTTCCAGTGGGATTATTAGGATTTATTAATACCAATAACTTAACCTTATCATTCATTTTTGATTTTAAATCATCAAAATCAATAGACCACTCATTATCAGGGTCTAGACGATATTCGACTGTTTTGCCACCAAATAACTGCGGATAGGCCATGTATGGGGGATAATGTGGACCTGGTGCTAAAACCTCATCATCTTGATTTAAAAAGGTTGCAAAAATAATTTGCAGCGCTTCGGTTACGCCATGGCATATATATACATCATTAGGATCGCAATTCCAGCCACCATTTTGTTTAGATTTTTCATCAACTGCTATTGCTTCTCTTAATTCTGAAATTCCATAAGCTGGTGAATAGCCGTTACGCTGATCTTTCAAGGCTCTATGAAAGGCTTCCACCATATGATCTGGTGTGGGAAGACCGGGATAAGCTAATGGATCGCCGATATTCAATTTTAAAATATCGTGCCCTTCTTCCTCTAATTTGGAAGCAGGTACAACCACATCTCTTATAGCATATTCAATTTGCGATGCTCGAAGTGTGGGTAAGATTTTTTCAGTCATCAATTTTAAGAGAATTTAACGACGTTTAAATGGTTTACCTCTACCGCGATTACCGCGATTGTTTCTTTTATTATCATCCCTGTTTCTTGGTGGTCTTTCAACATATCCTTCAGGTTTTTCCAGTAAAGCTTTACGACTAAAATCTAAACGCCCTTGATCGTCAACCTTAATCAATTTTACCTTAACCTTATCTCCAGTATTAACTACATCTTCCACCTTATCAACTCGATTCCATTCTAGTTCAGATATATGAATTAGACCTTCTCTGCCAGGTGCAAATTCTACGAATGCTCCAAATGTCATAATTCTTGTAATCGTTCCATCAAATTCCATTCCCGCTTCAGGTTCTAGTGTAATACCTTTAACAATTTCTAACGCTTCTTCACAGCGCTTAAGGTCCAGACTAGCAACGGTGACAATTCCATCATCATCTACATTTATATCACATTCTGTATCTGCAATTATCTTTTTAATTGTTTTTCCGCCCGGTCCAATTAAACCACCAATTTTATCTTGAGCAATCTGCACAGATAATATCTTTGGTGAATATGCTGACATTTCCATAGGCTCAGGGACGGCTTCATACATTATATCTAAAATATGGTTTCTACCAACGCGAGCTTGCTCGAGCGCTTCTTCCATTAATTCAAATGAAATTCCATCAATTTTCAAATCTAATTGAATCGCTGATATACCATCTTTTGTACCTGCAACTTTGAAATCCATATCTCCCAGGTGATCTTCAGCTCCTAAAATATCACTTAGAACTGCATAGCGATCTCCATCTTTAATTAGGCCCATAGCTATACCAGCGACATGACCTTTGGAAGGTGCTCCTGCATTCATCAATGCTAAAGATCCACCACAAACTGATGCCATTGAAGATGATCCATTGGATTCCGTTATCTCAGATACAATTCTGATTGTATAAGGAAAATTTTCATAATCAGGTAAGATTTGCTTAATTGCTCTTTCTGCAAGATTTCCATGACCAACTTCTCGTCTACTTGTAAAACCTATTCTTCCTACTTCACCTACACAGTAAGGCGGAAAATTATAGTGTAACATGAATCTTTTTTTATAATCATCATCCATGCTATCTATAATTTGCTCATCTTTTGGGGTGCCCATAGTTAATACAGCAATCGCCTGAGTTTCTCCTCTGGTAAATAAAGCTGAACCGTGAGTCCTAGCAAAAACACCTGTATCTATAGAAATAGGTCTAATATCGGTAGTAGATCTACCATCTGATCTAACTTTATCCGTTAATATCTGTTCGCGAAATGCCGATTTCAACTTATCATCAATAAATGATTTTATATCCTTTTCTGAATCTGGATGACTATCAACAAATGGAACTTGAGCTTCTTCATGCAGTTTAGAAATTGCTTCTTGTCTTTCCGTTTTATCAGCAATCTTGATTGCTTTATCTATTTTATCCGATACAAGCTCTAAAACTTTATTTTTAAGCTCTTCATCTTCGCTATCTTCTGGAACAGGTCTTTTATTAACATCTAATTGACTTGCTAGTTCTTTTTGAAGCGCTATCATTTCTTTGATTGGTCCATGCGCAAACTTCATTGCATCTAAAAATTCTTTTTCAGATATTAATTCAGCTTCTCCTTCAACCATTACAATTGTTTGATCATTTCCAGAAACTACAATTTCCATATCTGATTCTTCCATTTGTTCGCGAGTTGGGTTAACTACAAAGTCACCATCAACCCTGCCAACTCTAACTGTGGCGATAGGTCCATTGAATGGAATATCGGATATTGTTAATGCGGCAGAAGCGCCAACACCGGCTAATACATCAGCCATATTTTGTCCATCGCTAGACATTGCAGTTATAATTACCTGCGTTTCATATTTAAATGACTTTGGAAACAAAGGTCGAATCGGTCGGTCGGTTAATCTGCTCGTTAATATTTCATGTTCAGATGGTCTTGCTTCGCGCTTGAAGAAGCCACCCGGTATTTTACCACCTGCGTAATGACGCTCTCTGTATTCTACTTGCAACGGGAAAAAATCTATATCTTCTCGCATTTCTTTAGCTGAATTAACCGCTACCAACACTGATGTTTCACCATGTGTTACGATCACTGATCCAGCTGATTGTCTGGCAACATGCCCTGTCTCAATTGAGAGCGTACTCCCATTGAGGTTCATTTCTACTTTTTTCATTTATAACCTTCTTGAATAATTAATTACGACGAATAGATAATTCCTGAGTCACATTCAAATAGGACTCTGGATTAATGCGCCTGAGATACTTTAATAATTTTTTGCGTTGAGAAACAAGCATAACCAACCCTCTTCTTGAATGATGGTCTTTCTTGTTAGCTTTAGCATGCTCTGTGAGCAATCGTATTCTCTCTGTTAAAAGTGCAATTTGCACTTGTGATGATCCGGTATCATTTTCATCTTTACCGAATTTTTTTACAATGTCTTGTTTTTGTTTATTCGTTATTGACATTATTTCTCCTAATTGTACTTCTGTATCAATCTCATACAGATTTCTTTATCTTTTTCTAATTGCTTAATTAATTCTTTAGGGTTTGAGAATTTTTTTTCATCCCTAACCCTCTCTAAAAACTCTACAGTAATAATTTTACTATAGATATCGTCAACCTCATTCTGAAAAAAATGAACTTCCATTACAAAATCAGTCTCATCAAAGGTTGGACGTACTCCTAAATTACACATACCGTATAGACTATTACCATTAATCCTTCCGCGAATACAATATACCCCATTTGCGGGAATTAATTGATTTTTTTCTATTGGTATAAAATTAGCTGTTGGGAAGCCTAATTCCTTACCTCTACCAGAACCAGTTACAACCTTTGCTTCAAAACCAAATACCCAGCCGAGTTCAAATGAAGCTCTTCTAACATAGCCATTTTGTATAGATTGTCTAATATGTGTGCTGGAAATAATCATTTCTTGATCTGAAATGGGCTCGACAATTTCAACTTCAAAACTACTATCTGAAGATTCATTTTTCAAAAAATCTGGCGAACCATCTCTGTTAAAACCAAAATGATGATCGTAGCCAACTATTATCTTTGATGCATTAAGTTGTTTTAAAATGATATTTTTTAAAAAATTATTAGCGGTCATTTTTGAAAATTTTTCATCAAAAGGTATTACAACTACTGCATTTAGATTGAAGGATTTCAAAAAATCTAACTTTCTATCTATATGCATTAGTATAGGGAGCTTTACCTCTGGTTGCAAAACATGTCTTGGATGTGGCTCAAATGTCACTAAAATTGAATTGCTGCCATTTATCTCAGAATTATAAATAACTTTTTTTATTATATCCTGATGCCCCCTATGGCACCCATCAAAAGTTCCAATCGTGACAACAGAATCCTTAAACTGAGGTATTTTATCTAATTCTCTAAAGATTTCCATTGTGACTCAAATTTATGTATTGAAAGTGAATCAGAAATTTTATAATCGCCTATACCTGTTCTTACAAGCTTAATTAAGTATCCAATAGTACCTATTTTTTCTGCAATATCTGATCCTAGTACACGTATATATGTACCTTTTGAGCAAGTAACAGAGAAACCAACTAAGCTATCTGTAAAGGTGTTTAATTTTATATTATAAATATTACTAATTATTTCTTCTCTTTCAATCGTAATATTTTTTCTAGCAAGGTTGTATAAACGCGTTCCGTTAATTTTTTTAGCAGAAAACATCGGAGGTTTATGTTTATAGATACCCTTAAAACTTGATAATATACTTTCTAATTGCTTGTGATTTAAAAGTGGAACAGGCATTGTATTTATAAGTCTTCCTTCAGTATCTAATGTATCTGTTTGTGAGCCTAATTGGATAACTGCTTCATAGGTTTTCTTTTGTTCTGTTACCTTTGAAAGGTTCTTAGTATCTCTTCCTGTACCAATGATTAACACCCCCTCAGCAAAAGGATCAAGCGTTCCGCCGTGACCAACTTTTTTCTCTTTGGTGATAGAGCGAATTTTTTTTACGATATCAAAACTAGTCCATCCTTCTGGTTTGTGTATATTATAAATCAATTTTTGCTCTTTTTATCTAACTCATTAAATAATTTATCAATTCTTTCAACATGAGAAATTGAATCATCATAATAAAATTTTAAGGAAGGGGTAAATTTAATAGTTAATTCTTTTCCAAGATATTTTCTAAAAGCTTTAGATTTTTTATTTAATTCTATAGATATTTTATCAATTGATTTTTTATTATTTACAACACCAAAAAATATTTTAGCATGTTTTAGATCTGGAGAAATAATCACTTTGGTAAATGTAATGAAACCTAATTCAGTAAGATCAATATATTGGGTTTGAATCTGGCCTAAAATGTTTTGAATTTCATTTGCGACCCGATCGGTTCTATCGTAGGGTCGTTCTGATTTCAATTGAGTTCCAGCGTTCTCTTGATGGATTTAATTTCATAACAAACTATAGTATCGCCTTCTTTAAATTTTGAAAATTCATCAACGCCAATACCGCATTCAAAACCTTCTTTCATTTCTTTTGCATCATCTTTAATATGCTTAAGAGATACTATTTCGCCCTCGCTAATTTCTTCTTCTTCTCTAATTATTCTTGCCCTTGCATTTCTTTTTATAATACCCTCTACCACTTTAGATCCAGCAATAAAACCAATTTTTGGAATTTTGAATACTTCTTGTACAACTGCTTTACCTAAAACTTCTTCTACTTTTTCTGGTTCTAAAAGACCTTCAAGGGCTAAAGTAACTTCCTCTACTGCCTGGTAGATAATACTATATGTTCTTATATCTACACCTTCTTGCTGGGCTTGTAATTTAGCATTGGACGATACTTGCACTTGAAACCCTATAATTACTGCATTAGATGCAGCTGCTAGTAAAACATCAGATTCAGAAATAATTCCAACAGACTTATGAATTATTTGAACACCAACTTCATCATGTGAAATTTTAGTTAATTGCTCAGAAAGGGCTTCTATGGAACCATCCACGTCACCTTTAATAATTATAGGTAGATTTTTTATAGAACCTTCTTTAATTAACGCTGACATTGCATCAAGAGATTGTGCGGTGATTTTCTTCAAGTCTATTTCTCTTTTTAAGCGCTGTCTATCTGAAACAATACGTTTAATTTCTCTTTCATTTTCTACAACTGCAAAAATATCGGCAGATTGAGGAACTTGATCAAACCCTAAAATTTGAACAGGAGATGAAGGAGTTGCGATCTTTATACGCTGACCTCTTTCATTCATCATTGCTCTTACTTTACCTGAAATATTATTACAAATAAAGGGATCCCCAACATTTAATGTTCCTTTTTGTATTAATACAGTTGCTATTGGACCGTGACCCTTATCAAGTTTAGAATCAACAACCGTGCCTCTAGCAAAGGTATCTTTATTTGATTTAAGCTCCAATAATTCTGACTCTATAATCATAGAAGAAAGAAGCTCCTCAACCCCATCTCCAGTCTTAGCTGAAATTGGTATAGCTTGTACTTTGCCTCCCCAATCCTCTACAAGAACATTTTGCTCAGATAGTTCACGTTTTATTCGCTCTAAATCAATATCTGGTAAATCAATTTTATTTATAGCAATTATCAATGGAACATTAGCTGCCTTAGCATGATCAATAGCCTCTATAGTTTGTGGCATAACGCCATCATTTGCAGCTACTACAAGCACTACTATATCTGTTACTTGGGCACCACGAGCACGCATTGCAGTAAAAGCTTCATGTCCTGGAGTATCCAAGAAGGTAACTATATTCCCATCCTTAAGGGCAACTTGATATGCACCTATGTGTTGTGTGATTCCACCCGATTCACCAGCCACAACATTACTTTCTCTAATAAAATCTAATAATGAAGTTTTGCCATGATCTACGTGACCCATAACAGTTACGACCGGGGGTCTTTCTTTCGCATTTTTTTT
>JAYZHS010000138.1:0-7825 GCA_036166315.1 Fidelibacterota bacterium | reverse complement strand
GCCCTCGGGCACTTTTTTATTATAATTTATTTAATATTAAATTATTCCAATGATCTACTTAAAGCTATTTAGCTTAATTGTTGTCCTATACTTAATTAATTTTATTTATGTTTTTATTAAGCTAAATAGAAAAGAAATCTCTTTAGTTTTTAGACGTATCTATAAATCACAGAATCCAATTTTTATTTATTCTCTTGTGCGTCTATTAGTAAGAATTATTCGAAGAATTTTTTTTAGATTTTAGTTTAGTTTTATAAATCTAGCTCTTCTCTTAATAGTTGTCGTATTTCAGATACTCTTTTGACTTGACCTTCGTACCAAATTTTTGTGTATTTTTGCCACGTTAGCATATTAGAAGCAAAAAATCTAAGCTTCTTAATATCAGGGAGCTCGTAAAGGTTCATTTTAGGAAAATTTTTATATATTAAATTTTCAGGTATTTGCTTATCATACAGATTCTCATCAGCGTAATTTGATAAGAATGGAAGGATATTATTTTGAACAAAATCATTTTGAAATTTATCCAGTGTTTTTATGAAATTAATATTTGTATAATATTTATGTAGTTTAATTACTAATTCTTCATTGGATATTAGATCTGTTCGCCCTGAATTTTTTAATGCGATATATTCCTCTTCATTATGAACAAAAATTGTTGCAATCATCATGGCGGAAATATCTTTTTCAATGGAATCATTTATCATTGCTAGCGAGGGATTACTATCGCACCATTTTATAACATTAGTTGAGCCCTTAATTCCTCTTTCGTAGGCTTTTATATTCCACATTCCATCTGTGGAGTCAGAAATTAAATTATGATATAATCTATTTAATATTTTTTTATTTTGAACCTTATGTTCATTTTCTTTTACCGTGTTGTCAATCCATAAAGAAGCAGATAAGCCAAGCAGCACAGCTAAAAATTCAATTGTTCCTCTTGTAATCATATTCATTGAATATACCTATTAGTAAAAGTTATGAATATAATAAACATTTAATATTTGGTTATTTCTATTGCTCATGTATTGAGCGGAGTACGATGACATCGTAAGGTTTTACTTTTTTACTTTTTTTCGTGCGCTGTTAGTGTTGCTGGAATTTTTAATGTTAGCATTGGCAAGAGCTCTAATGTATTGGCCAAGCTCTTCATCGTCATCAAATTTACTTGCCATAGGCTTTAGCATGCTCAACGATTCGCTCTCATCTGCATTTTCATCATCACTTTTTCCACCAAAGATAACAAATATGAATAGAGCAACTACACCAAGAAATAATACTTCGGTTGGAGTAAACGATAGATTGATAAAACTTTCATTCATTTGAATATATTTATCAGATGATAAATATGTGGAGAAAGGACTGACTAGAACCATGCATGTTAAAAAGAACAAAAGAAAAATCTTTTCAAACAAGCTCCTGTTTCGCATAAAGAATAGTCTATTCATAGATATTAATCTAAAAGGAAAATATATCAGATAAAAACAAGTAAATTAAGATTATTCATTTTTTTATTTAAAAAACGATTTTAAGGAAAAATAAATAAAAGATATTTATATTCAATGTCTTATGCGAGCACTATTTATACTTTTTATTTTTGGTCATATCGTATCAGCGCAAAATTCTGATATTTATAAACGACCTTTTCAGTCTAAGCCAGATTTTGATATTGACGTCTTGCACTACGATATCAATCTCAAGATATATGACCATGAAAAAACATTTTATGGAAAAACCTCTATTGATTTTAAGGTTTTAAAATCTAAAATAGATACTGTGCGTTTTGACGTAGAGACCTATAGAGTAACTAGCGTAAAGGACGACACGGTATCATTGTCATTTATTCAAGCTGATGGGTCGGTCATGATCATCCCAGCTAGCCCTATCTACAGAGATGAGACTAGAAAATATACTATTTCGTATCAATCTGATGGAAAAATCGCTGATCCTGCAAATTATAATATGGGTGGAGTGCGGGTTCTAGGGTTAGGATTCTTTGATGAGTCTGAAGATAATCCTGCGTTAGTACAGACACACTCTTTCCCTGAGGGAGCTAGACATTGGTTTCCTTCAAATGACCATCCTGCTGATAAAGCAACCAGCAAAATTGTTACAACTGTTAGATCAGATTGGAAAGTCTTGTCTAACGGAGTTTTAAAAGAAGAAACCACCAATTGGAAACGCTTAGCAAATGGTATGCGTATTAGAGCTGAAGGATCAGTGGATTCTACTACATATCGTTGGGATCTTGACCTTCCCAACTCTACCTACCTTTATGTGATGGTAGCAGGTCCTTTTGAAGTCATTCAAGATTACCATGGAGATATCCCAATGAGTTACTGGGTTTATCCAAAAGATAAAGAACATGCACATAGATCATTTCATCGGACCCCTGAAATAATGAGATTTTTTGAGAAGGAGTATGGAACGGCCTACCCTTGGCCTAAAATGGATCAAATTACAATCCCTGGAATTGGCGGGGGAGCGGAAAGCACAACGGCCACGATTTTAGGTGAAAAAACAATTCATGATGAAAAAGCTGAAAAAGACTTTCCCAGTCATTGGCTCGTAGCGCATGAAGCTGCACATCAATGGTGGGGTGATTACATTACAATGGGCAATTGGCATCATGCGTGGTTGAACGAGTCTTTTGCTACATATGGAGAATATTTGTACAGCTCCCATCTATATGGCAAGGAAGAAGGAAAAATTAATCTCTGGAAAAAGAAACAAAGCTATTTGAATGAATATAGAAATCGCTATTCCAGACCAATGGTACATCCTTACTGGGAATATCCAAATCAAAATTTTGATAGTCATATTTATCCGCGAGGTGCTGCTGTTTTACATATGCTTAGACAGATTGTAGGAGATAGGACATTTAAAGAATTTCAGGCTGTATTTTTAAATAAATATGCCTTTGGTAACCCGGATACGGAAGATTTAATCAAAGTTGTCAATGAGGTTTCTGAAAAAGATTTAACCTGTTTTTTTAAACAATGGGTTTTAAGCGCTGGTCATCCACAATTAGAAATCAAAACAGAATGGAAAGACCAAGTATTAACCATTCATATCAATCAAACTCAGGTAGGCAGAAAAACACCTACCAAATATTATCTTCCTACAAAGGTAGCCTTCTTTTATAGGAATGAGGTAGTTGAGGAAGAAATTATTATCGATAGAAGAAGATCAATTCACCGTTATCCCATGAAAAAAGAACCGCTTTTTGTACGTTTTGATCCTGACAATGATTTGTTGCTGGAAATTGAACAGGCTCATTCATTCAATGGTTTATTGAGTCAGTTAAAACGTGATAATTTAATCGGTAGGATGGAGGCGGCAAAAGCTCTTAAAGAATATTTAGATGATCCCAAAACAATTAGAGCATTGCAGCGGTCTGCGCTTCATGATCGTTCATGGTTCGTGCGTAAAGCTGCATTGCAATCTTTAGCTAAAGAAATGTCTTCAAAAGATTTCTTAATGGCATTTATACGTGAAAAACATTCGCAGCCTAGAAGAGCTATTGTTACAGGGATGTCAAAACACCATCCTGAAGAAGCTGTAAAATTAATTCGAAAATACATCGATACGGATAATAGTTATATTGTTCAAGCTGAAATGCTTCAACAGCTTGGTAATATTGGTGAAAAATCCGATATTGAAATGATTGAATTTTATAAAAACCAATGGTCACCAAGAAAAATTTTACGCAACGCTTCAGTTAAATCTTTAGCTAAACTTAAAGGCAATTAAGATCAACAGATTGATTGCTAGTTCATCGCTAGTTTTATTATTAACAGCCTCTCTTTTTTCCCAAACCAGAATCGATGGACGTATCGTTGACAAATCAACTTCTGAACCATTGGTCGGTGTTAACGTTTTCTTTTCAAAAACTACCTGGGGTGCGACTACTGATGATAATGGTTTTTATACATTAACTAATATTCCTGCCGGTCAGTATGAGCTTGTCGTTTCTATGATTGGTTATGAGGTTGAAAGAGAGAATATGATCATCAAAACTGATGAAAGATTTACGTTGAATTTTAGATTACAATCGCGCGCAATTTTAATGAGTGAAGTCAACGTTACTGCTAAGACTGATAGGGTATGGAAAAAAAACTACGATCGTTTTAGGCGATCATTTTTAGGTACCAGCAAAAACGGTGAATCATGCTTGATTTTGAATGAATTCGTTTTGACGTTTGATGAGAATGGCCAATATTTTAGAGCTAAAGCGAGTCAGCCTATTCGAATTGAAAATCCAGAGTTGGGATATCGTATTACCTATATTTTAGATGATTTTGAAATTGATGGCACAGAAGTACGCTATGCAGGCGATCATTATTATGAGTCGATGGTCTCTAAATCTAAGCGTCAATTAAAAAAATGGGAAAAAAATAGAAAGAAAGCCTATAATGGCTCCTTGCGACATTTATTAAAAACACTAACAGATCGTTTTGATTTACGTTTTACAATAAATAATGGTATGGTCATACAAAATGATAATTGGAATTCTATTGCGGGCAGAAAGAAAGATCCATTGGTTAGAGAAGGCTTCTCCATTTCCATGAATAAAAAAGATCTGTTTGGAACCTCTTTGATCATTGAAGAGGAATATAAACCCTTAAGATCCGACACCTTGGTGTTTCCCGGCGCCACTTACGAACAGCCATTGCTATCCTTTGAAGGAAGAATGATGGTAGTATATATGAAAGAATCTCCTGAGCTCGCATATATGATGGAAAACGATTCGCCATCATCCTATAAGCAAACATCATATCTTTTACTAAGGGCAGACTCCGTATATTACGATAGAGATGGACGGTTTTTTGAACCATATATGATTGAACAGCAGGGATATAGCTCATGGGAAAGAATAGGTGATCAGCTTCCATTCAACTATGAGCAAGAATAAATATTAATTCATACTTTTGATTTGATTCATAAAAAACTAAATTAAAATAATAGTAAAACAATTATAAGGGTATTTATGAAGACACAAAAAACGATTTTTCTTGCATTCTTCTCATTATTTATTATTAGCTGTGGAGCTAACAAAATTGTATATCCTACTCAAATTGAGTATACGGCTAATCCGCAACTAATTCTAGATGAGTTCATTGCTTATATTGAATCACAGGGTTATAAAATAATTAATGCCAATGATACCCGAATGACTCTCAGGAATCAAAATGGATTTTTTACTGCTGAATATTTAGAAACCGAGTGGTTTAACAGCGGTGTATATGATGAACCCACAGGGAAAGAATTTATTATCAAACAAAAGGTTTGGATTATTTTAGATAGCAATCAGATTTCTGTGAAATCTGTATTTGGCTACTTAGATGGAGAAGAGATGGTTGTTTTTGATAGCGCTCCAGATGAATTATATCGAGTGGTGAATGCACTTCCAGAAGGCCTTAAGCAGATGGTTTCATCCAAGGCATTGTAGTGTCAATTAAAATAAAAACTGATAATATTTCAAAATTTTCAAAAAAGATTAAAGAAATATCCTTTAATAATATTCAACGAAATTTTTTGAGCAATTCATTTACTGCGCTTGAAAAAATCATTGATCCTAAAAAGAAGGATTATTCTTTAAAAAAATAGAATAGATAGCCGAGCATTTTTATCTATGTGAGCTACATCACAAGAGGAAAATATGCACTTGAACTATCGTTTTTAATTAACTAATTTGACGCAGACTTTAAGTAGTCATAGTTAAAGAAATTAAGGAGATCATTATGATTCGCAATTTACAAGTACTTGCTATTGCTCTTTTAGTGTCTTCAGTTTCACTTGCTTTTGGGCAAGCAGAAGCCGACGATGCTACTGTTGGTAAATCTGTTAGAGGCGATGACGGCACAAAACAAGCCGCGCCTGCTGCAGCTACACCAAAAATGAAGCCTGGCAAAGAAAAGAAAGTATATGTTGGCACAAGTCATGAAGCTGGTAAAAAAGCAGCTGTTGACGCAAAGCCAGAAGGAAAAAGAAGAAGAGCTTGGCAGTTTTGGAAAGCCAAAGATTCTGAAGGTGAAAAGAGCCCTAAGAAGCCAAAGAGCTAATTTTTCTTTCTATACTAATCTCAAAAATAGGGTGAATTTTCACCCTATTTTTTTTGCCCTGAATACCTTTAAATTATGCTATATATTAAATAGGAGTTTTTAATTAAATGAATCTGCGAACTTTTATAACATCTGCTATTTTTTCAATTTCACTAGTTTTTAGTCAGTTTAATTACCAAGTAAGTGGTGGTTATTATGATCGCGCTGGAAATACTGATTACAAATACTACAATGCAGGCTTTTCTGTAACCTCGTACGGTGATATTAATTTTGGAGGTATAACCGTTAAAGATTCTGAGTTTCTTTTATCAGTTGATAAGAATTTTTCAACATACGCTGGTCAGGACTATGAGGATGATCAAAATATTTTATTTCTTTTTGACCTTTGGGCAAATGGCAGATTCTCTCCCTTTATCATAGCAGAAAATTCCTACGATACCTATCGCGGTATCAAAGACAGAACAAATTTTGGTTTAGGTGCTAAATATAGAGTTTTTGGAGATATGCTATCAGTTAGCGCAGCTTTTTTATCTGAGAGCGAAGAAGTTTTAGGCAAAGGCCGTGTTTATGAATATGTTGATTATGGTGACTCGTTAGGTCTTTATGCTTTTTCAGACCACCCAGGAATCAAACCATCTACCTATAGTCGAATTTCTATTCGACCAAAGCTAAAACTACCTATTGGCGAAAATTTTTACTTTCAAAGCGAATATTATTACAAACCAGCTGGAGATGATGTGCTTACTGATTGGAAAAATAAATTTGTAATTAAAACAGCTGAAGAATGGCTAAATATTGAAATTAGTTATAACTTTAAGTCAGACACTCAGCCTGCACCAAAATATTTTATGACCTATTCGGATAAATTCTCTCATACCGCGACCTTTGAAAAACCTGGAAAAGGGACCGTTACTTATGATCAGAACCCGGAATATGCAAAAGCCGCTGGATACGGTGATTATTATCTCACGGAATACAAAAAAGACGATACAACTTTAAGGGTTGGATTTAGTATTTCATTTTAATATCTCTTTAAGATATTTTAACTAGATATTTGTCTTAATCGCTCAAATAAAACTACACTAGCTGCCGCAGAGACGTTTAATGAATTTGTTTTTCCCTGCATAGGTATAGTTGTTTGAAAATCGCAATTATCTAATACAATTTTTTTAATTCCACGTCCTTCGCTTCCTACTACGATTACTATCTTTCCTTTGTAGTCAATTTTGTGCCAATCTTTAGCATTAACTCCATTTTCCATTGCTACAATCCAAAATCCATCCTTCTTTAACTGCTCAAGAGCTTGATGAATATTATTGACCAAATAAATTGGTATTTCAATAAATGCACCTTGACTGACCTGAATAACGGTATCGGTAATTTTGCAACTATCGTATTTTGGGATAATAATTCCATCAACACCTGCGCATACGGCAGTTCGAAGGATTTGACCTAGGTTTTGAGGATCTTCTATCCGATCAAGAGCTAAAATACATTTATTACCGGTTTGATCTTTTAATGAGGGAAGCTCAGTCTCTATCTGCGCATTAAAATGCACAACAATTCCTTGCGTTCTATATTCTTTATAGACCTGTTTGAACTGAGTTCGGGATAAAAATTTTACATGACCACCATAGTGTCCCAAAAGGTGAGTAATTTGACCGTCACTTTCTGCTTTACTTCCATTTTGAATAATGATCTCAGAAATTTTATATTTTCTTGACGAAAGTACAGCAATGCAGCCATTAATACCGAAAATAGTA
>JAYZHS010000137.1:0-4934 GCA_036166315.1 Fidelibacterota bacterium | reverse complement strand
GAAAAGATTCTCTAGTTTTTCCTCTTCCAGATGCTCGAGGAGGAATTAGCTTAAGTAGGTTTTCATTTAGGGTAAGAAATTCAGGCTGCATCGTTTCAAGTAGCGCATCAAGTGATTTGAGCTGATGATCCGATTGAAGCATAGCCGTTACTAGTTGCCCATCACCCCTCAGTGCATAGCTATAGTTTAGTCCACCTATAATTTTTGCAGCAGCCTCTATCTGGTAACGATGTAAAAGGTAAATAGGGACTAAAACGTCCCCTAAATCGCTATAAGGCTGACCATATCGAATATTATTTTCACCAAATCTTTCCAGTGCAACTTTCCTAATCTGAATTAAATTGTTGAGTTCTTCAACCGCATCTTTGCCATTATCCCAAAGGTGGCTGGCTGGATGGGCTGATCCAATTGGCCTCGCATCTTGATCAGTAATGAAAGTTATTCCTTGTCTTATGCCATTTTGAATTATTTCTTCTAAAGCTTTATCCTCATCAATACCATCTGGAAAATCTTGATAACCATAAGCTACAGAGATTTTATCCCAATCCCCAATTCCACTATCATAAGCATCTATCCATTCGATTTCATTAGAACTATTTAATGTGAGTGTTGGGTGAGGATAATCCATGACCGATGCACGCCCAAGCGAGCTGGCAAGAAAATTGTGTTGTATTCCAATTGTATGTCCAATCTCATGCGCTACAAGCTGCTTTATCCTTGCTAGTGCAATTTCTCGCATCGCGCTAGGAATTCTTGATTCATCTTCATAAGGCGCTAGCAATCCCGTTGCAATTAGATAATCCTGTCGAAGCCGTAAGGATCCAAGCGATACATTTCCTTTGATGATTTCTCCTGTGCGAGGATCTGAAACCCATCCTCCATAAGACCATCCCCTAGTTGCACGATGTACCCAGTGAATCATATTGTAACGTACATCCATAGGATGCGCTCCATCAGGAAGCATTTTAATTTGAAAGGCATCTTCGTAGCCAGCAGCTGAAAATGCATCATTCCACCATTTCCCACTTTCAATCATTGCGGTTCGAATTGGCTCAGGGACACCTGGATCGACGTAGTATACGATAGGTTTTTTTGCCTTACTAATTTGTGCGCTTGGATTCACTTTCTCAAGACGGTGTCTTTGAATATATCTAGTATAAATAGATTCATCTAGATCGGCTGAGTAATCTTGAAAATAAAGAGGGTAGAACCCTGCTCTGGGGTCATGTTTTCTAGTTGAATAATTATTATCTGGGAGCTGTATAAATGAATGATGAAGTCGTACAGTAATCGCAGTTGGAG
The DNA here is from genome assembly GCA_036166315.1 of Fidelibacterota bacterium. Classification (GTDB taxonomy): domain Bacteria; phylum Fidelibacterota; class Marinisomatia; order Marinisomatales; family TCS55; genus TMED108. The sequence continues at coordinate 3,632 of JAYZHS010000137.1, read as the reverse complement.
TAGGGGTGACCTGCCTAACATAATTTCCAGGATTATTACCAGTGTATGTCAACATTGTTTCAACATTCGTATTTTTAGGAAAATTCATGGTACCTGGTAGGTATATCGATGAGCGAGAAATATCAACTTTATAGCTACCCATTTTTCTAGATTTTAATCTATTGATAACGCCGTGAGCATCCTGCATAAAAAACTCTGTAGCATCTACTAATACTTTTCCCGATTCTTCCGCGGCAACCTCAAATCCCCATAAGGTTGATTTAGCAAATCCTTCTGCAACGGACTGTTTTTCTTTTTTATCCGTTGTTAAGGCTCGGTAGGTATAATTTGGTTGCATCATCAACACTTTTGGTCCGATCCGCTTAAAAAATACAATTCTTTCATTGCCCAGCTGACCTCTATCAAGGCCAATATCATTTGATCCAATGCCAGCAGTGAGCGAATTCACATAGAGGAATTCCTTATCAAAATCATTTATTTCTAGCCAAAGCTTCCCAGAAGAACTATCCCAATACATATTGAAGTATCCAGACAGCTTTTCCATATCTTTAGTTTTGTTTGAAATTGAATCTGATAATATCATACCTGATACGATTAAGAGTAGGAGTAGTTTTTTCATAAAATACCTTTAAAAATAGATTATTTAATATCCAAACGGGTCTCTTGAATTAGTCTTGCGCCTTGAACGTTCTGTCCTTTTTTAAGCTCGTCTTTGATTTTTTTTACATTTATTTTCTCTGTAATGTGTTGTTCTATAAATGAATCTGGGATCATTTCTTCATCTTCAATTACCGCTTTAGGGGGATTTTTTTTAATGGTTAAATCAAAATTAACCGTCTCAATCTTTGTTATTTGATTTTCTTCCATTACGCTCTTAACATATTTTTTGATGTTTTCAGTCTTTTTTTCTAATCTTTTTCTTCGCTCAGCCATATTTTTTTCTGCCTCTTTCATCGCTTTTATGGTGCCGTTAAGATTTTGAGTATATTTAATTATATTCTCAGACTTTGCTTCAAGTGTGCCTTTCAAGCCCTCCAGCGTATCCAGCACAGCTTCATCTTCTAAATCAGATAATTCTTCCAGTGCATCTTTGTAGTCTTTTGCGATTTCATATAATACTGGTAATGCCATTTTTTTCCCTTTTGTAATATTTATAATATTTGAAATTAGTGCGCAGGTTTGTTCAAAAAAACAACTAACATTATTTTTAATAAAACTATTTTTGTAATTATTAAATTCCTCTAATTTATACTAACAATTATAATTTTAATTTATAATTAAGGAATATCAATGAAACGTATTTTAATTCTTTCATTCGCTCTATTTTTATTTTCTTGTGAAGATGAAAATGAAAACACCAGTAATTCTAACCTTGTTGGAACATGGAATCTTTCAAATATGGGTGAATACGAAAATGCTGCCAATTGCTCAGGGGCTATCGATAATACAGGTTGGGCGCTTGCACAAGCATTTGGAATGACAGGATCTTTAGAATTTAAGGCGGGAGGATCTGGAACCATTACTGTAAATGTGCTTGGAATGAGCGAAAGTGGCCAATTTTCTTGGTCTGAAGGAAAAAATGAATTTTGCATTGGAGGAGAATGCATTCCTTTTAACGTTGAAGGGAATACGTTGAGCTACGATGACAAACAAGATGCCTATTGCGAGGATAATGATGGAAATGAAACTGGCCAATCCAGTGAATCAAGCTGTAATAATGCAGGCAATACATGGTACGATGCCTCGTGCACTGTTTCAGAATACACAAAACAATAAACCTTAATAAAATTAAAATCATAAATAAAATTTTAACTTTCGTAAGTTTACCGCATCTAATACTGTAGAGACACAACAACAAATAAATTATAAGGATTAATATTATGAATAAATTCATCTTGCCAATCGCTTCGATACTATTAGTTATCACTGGTTGTGAAAACTCTATGCGTAGCGAATCCTCAAATCTTGACAGTATTGAATTGCAGGAACTGTCCTCTGAATTAACTTATGACTTAGGATTGAGCAAATCCTCTACAGATGCCATGAACAAATCTCTCAATCGCCATGGTAAAGGCGGTAAACATCGTGATCCCGGTTTCCTCTGGAAAGTTGCAGCTGAAATGTCTGATCAGTTAACCGATGAAGAAAAAGCAGTCCTTTTTGAAAAAATGGATGAGAAAGATATTCCACTGTTTGGAGGATCTAAAGGGAAGAAGAGCAAATCAGGTAAAAAAGGAAAAAGCCAATCACGAGATTTATTTAACATGCTCACTGATGATCAAAAAGATTTGTATAAAGCTATGATGGCAGCTTATAAAGAAAAATTTAAATCGTTAAGAGATCAGGTAAAAGATGGCTCACTCTCAAAGGAAGATGCAAAAGAGCAAATGAAAGCCCTTAAAGATGCCCTGCGAGCGGAAGTTGATGCACTTTTAACCGATGATCAAAAAGCGCAGCTAGAACAAAATAAGGCAGATCGCAATGCTAAACGCCAAGCATATCGCGATTCATCCAAGGCTGTAATGGTTGAGGCTCTCGGTATGACAGAAGACCAGGTTTCAGCATACGATGCCGCAAATCAAGAGGCAAAGGATGCTACTAGCGCACTTTTTGAGCAAGCCAAGAATGGTGATATCGACCGTGAAACACTACGAGCTTCTCTAAAATTAGTTTTTACTGCAAAAAATGAAAAACTAACCGCAATCTTTGATGATCAGCAATTAGATATCATTAAGATTCGTAAAGCCCTTGAAATGAGAATGAAAAAACACCGCTCATCTAAAGGGGATAAAGCCAGAAAAGGTAAAAAAAGTAGAAAAGGAAAAAAAGGCAGTCGGAGCAAGGGCTAATCCTAGTATTAAAAGGCTGATCAGTATCATTTGATCAGCCTTTTTTTTTCTTCAATTTCTATTTAACTTTAGTTTAATATATATTGTTTAGAACAGCATAATAGGTATTTAGAATAAAAATTATGAAACTTTCTTCAATCATAATCGTCTAAATACTATTAGGAAGAATACTAACGATTAAAAGGAGTGTATAATTATGTGTAACGCAATTTTAGAAACTATGCTAAGCGCATCGCTCTTTATTTTTGGTGGAAATATTGTAGATACCAAGCTTGGACTTCACCATTATGAAGATGATGATTATAGTGAAATTTTTTATCAAAAAAATAATACCATCATAACAAAAAAATGCACAAGACACTCAGAATTTGAAAATATTAAAAAAGTAAAACGTTATCATCCTGCAAGTGGCGGATCAGAAACCGTATATAAAGTGATACCAGCACAGGAAGATGGAGTAGTAAAAATTAAGGAAGGCGCATGAAAAATTTATCATTATTAACCGCATTAGCATTATTGATGTACACAGGCTGTGAAAGTCTGAATGAAAATGAAGTTACCCTAGACGATCCTGAACTGTTGGCTCTGTCTGAGGGTTTGAATGCAGATATTGGCCTCAGTAAATCTTCTGATGATGCATTCAAGGATGCGTTAAACCGTCATGGAAAGCGCGGTAGGCATCGCATGGATCCTGGATTCCTTTGGAAAGTAGCAGCTGAAATGCAAGGCAAGCTTACTCAAGATGAGAAAGATAGACTTTTTGCTTGGATGGATGATAATGCA
>JAYZHS010000136.1:0-2750 GCA_036166315.1 Fidelibacterota bacterium | reverse complement strand
CTATTGTGTGCTGCTATCTCTTTATTAATTATTTTTACCCTCTGTTTTTCCCATCCCTTTAAGTCTGTTGTTAATAAATTATTTAATTGAGATGGTGAGACGTCACCAGCTGCTACAATATTTATAGTACCCATGCCGTAGCTTTTTTGATAAAAATCAGCAAGGTCCTTGGTATTTATTTTTTTTACAAAATTTATAGAATCATCAATTGTGTTGGCATGGTTTGGGTGTTCAGAAGGAAATAAATTCATTAATAATTTAATGTGGGCTTGTTTTTTTGTATCCTCTTTTGAACGCTCTAGATTTCCTATAACTTGTTTTTTTAATAACTCGAGCTCTTCATCTGAAAAGAGTGGTTCGCGCAATTGTTCAACCAAGAGATTAATAACAACAGGGAGGTCTTTTTGTAAACAATGAGCTGTAAAGTTGATATGATGTTTTGAAGAAACAAAACCTATTTCAGCGCCAAGTGATTCTAGTGTATTTCTAATTTCATATTTTGATTTATCTTTTGTGCCTTTATCAAGCATTGCTGCGGTTATAGATGGAATCTTGTTATTTTGATTTAGGCTATGAACAGTTCCCCCTAAAAAACTACCAGCGATGGTTACCACATCTTTAACTTTTGTTGGGACAACATAAGTGGTTAAACCGCCAAGTGGTTTATCTATTTCTACAGAATCTACAAATTTCATTAATAATTATTTTGGTATGAACCAGCCCACGGTGCTTTGGTCTTCAACGAGATATTGCTTAGCAACTAATTGAATTTTCTCGGTGGATACAGATTCAATATTATCAAGAAACTTTGTATAGAACTCCCAATCACCAATCGCTATTGCCTCATTTAATGCACTTGCGACCGCGTATGATCCATCCCTGCTAAATGCTACAGTGGCGCGAGTTTTAGCAATAGCTCGATCTAGCTCTTCCTGTTCAATGCCATTATTAATAATATCATTGTACTCATTTAAAATAATTTCTTCTACTTTTTGATTTGATACTTCTGGGGTCAAGAATGCGTATGTTATAAATAAACCATTATCTTTAAATGGAAAATCATACATGAATAATGATGTGGCAAGACCCTGGTCAACAATCTTTTGATAGAGTCGACTAGATTTACCATCGCATAATATCTTTCCTAAAAGATGAATAGCGTGTGTGTCTTTGTGCAATCCATGGGGTGTTTTATGCGCAACAGCTGTAATACCCGTCTGTCCTGTGCGTTTTACTACAATGCGCCTTGGTCCTTCTTGCTCGGGTTCTTCAGTATATACTTTTGGTATTTCATGTTTGCTTTTACTGTGCTCGCCAAAATATTTTTCGATTAGTGACAAAGTATTATCAACATTAAAATCTCCAATAATAGTGGCGGTGGCATTATTTGGCCAATAATAAATATTATAAAAATCTTTTAGTCTTTCGGTAGAAACATTTTCAATATCTGAGCGCCAACCAATAGTAGAGTGATGGTAGGGGTGGGCTTGATAGGCAGTAGCCCATATATTTTTATCTAAAACGTCGAAGGGGCTATTCTCTCCTCGTTCATATTCATTTCTTACCACAGTCATTTCTGGTTGCCTATCCTCATCCCTTAAGAATGAATATCGCATACGATCCGCTTCAATAGAAATTGCTTTTTCTAAATATTGACTAGGAACAACCTCAAAATAATTTGTCCTATCGTTCCAGGTTGTTGCGTTTATTTGAGCGCCAATATTTTGTAGCTCATCCCAGATTGCTGTTCCTTTTTCTTTGTTATAATTGCGCGAACCCTTAAACATTAAATGCTCAAGCAAGTGCGTAGATCCAGTATATCCAATAGCTTCGTTTCTTGATCCAACATGATAAGTAACCATAAAGGTTGCAACGGGTGTGGAGTTGTCTTGGAGCATCAATATTTTTAGGCCGTTTGATTTTAATTGATACTCTTCAATGCCTCCTGAAGATTTTATGTGTTTAAATGATTCGGGCATTTATTTCTTTTTAGGTATATATAAATCGGTTATGGTACCATCAAAAACTTCAGAAGCCAAACCAATGGTTTCACCAATGGTTGGATGAGGGTGAATGGTTAGTGAAATATCTTCAGCATCTGATCCCATTTCAATAGCTAACATTCCCTCAGAAATAATATCACCAGCTGATGGTCCTACAATTCCAACGCCTAGCACGCGTTTAGAATCAGGATCAAACAATATTTTTGTCTTCCCTTGGTTTGCCCCCATTGCTATAGCTCTTCCACTTGCAGCCCACGGAAATTCAGCTTTTGAATAAGGTATATCATCGGTTTTAGCTTGTATTTCAGTCAATCCACACCATGCCACTTCGGGATCTGTATAAACCACGCTTGGTATTGCTTTTGGATCAAAAATTGAGGGTTCACCACAAGCAACTTCAGCTGCAACTTTTCCTTGATGAGTTGCTTTGTGTGCTAACATTGGATTATCTGATATATCGCCTATGGCAAAAATTGTTTTGACGCTAGTACGTTGATAGTTATCAACATTTATAAATCCCTGATCATTAATTGTAACGCTAGTTGCTTTTAGGTTAAGAAGGTTTGTATTTGGTTTTCTGCCAATAGCTATTAGAATTTTTTCATATTCTATAATGGTGGGGGTTTTTTCTTTTTCTATCGTAACACTAAGAACATTCTTTTTGGATTCTTTAATATTAACAACCTTTGAGTTAAGCATTATTGAATCAAATTGTTTGTTGAGTTTGCGCTCAAGGGGTTTAACAAT
>JAYZHS010000135.1:0-3593 GCA_036166315.1 Fidelibacterota bacterium | reverse complement strand
TATCTGAAACAACCATCCAATGTAAATATCATTTATGGGAGTTTGATATTGAAAAAAAATGCGCAGTAGAAAATATTAAAATCAAGATAAATACTTTTCGTATTAAAATAATAAACGAAGATATTTATTTAATTTGAACAAAAAAAATTAAATAATAATCGGCTTAACTTTTATTGATGGGATTGGCAATTTCATTTTTGCTCCTACAGTGCTAATTATAATTTTGTTTCAAGAACTGTTTTTTTAACTGCTTCAAGTGTGCTATCAAGTGCTGATTTTTCATCATCGCGCAGTTCAAACTCTAGAATTTTTTCGACACCATTTTTTCCTATCATGGAAGGGACGCCTATAAAATAACCATCAATTCCAAATTCGCCTTCGCAAAGTGATGCACAAGGAATAATTCTTTTTTTATCTCTAAGGTATGATTCTGCCATTTCAATTGCAGATTGCGCTGGAGCGTAGAAAGCAGAACCATTTCCAAATAGCTTGACAATTTCTCCACCTGCAAACCTTGTGCGGTTAACAATTTCTTCTAATCTATCAGGCTTAATTAATGATTCTATTGGAACTCCACCCACTGTTCCAACTCGAGTAATCGGAACCATTGTATCGCCATGGCCGCCAAGCACCATACATGTAACATCTTGAACTGAACACCCAACCTCCATGGCAATAAATGCTCTAAACCTAGCGCTATCTAAAGCCCCAGCCATTCCAACAACCATATTCTTTTTAAGTTGAGAAACTTTATAAAAAGCATATACCATAGCATCTAGAGGATTAGAAACTACAATTACAAATGCGTTGGGTGAGTATTTTTTGATATTTTCAGCAACATCTGTCATTATTCCTAGATTGATTTCAAGTAAATCTTCCCGATCCATTCCAGGTTTTCGAGGTAATCCAGCGGTAATAATAAATACATCTGAATCTTTGAGGTCTTTCCAATTTGATGTGCCAGAAATATTTGCATCATATCCATCATGAGGTCTAAGCTGCATTAGATCGAGCGCCTTCCCTTTTACCATACCCTCTGCTTTTGGAATATCAAAAATAACAATATCACCTAATTCTTTTTGAGCGGCTAATAAGGCCAGGTTTCCCCCAATTTGACCGCCACCAATTAATGAGATTTTTGCACGTTCCATTAATTATCCTTATGATTTTATTAAATTAAATTAAGATATATACTCTAATCATGTATAAAAAAAAACCCCAATTCAATAATAATTAAATTGGGGTTAAAAATAACAAATTATGTTTTAATTATTAATTTTTTAGTACACTTACCATCTTTCTATCTCTTCCTTTGCGACCGAATTTTACAATTCCATCACTCGTAGCAAAAAGAGTATCATCTCCGCCTCTTTTTACATTAACTCCAGGATGTATTTTTGTTCCTCTTTGCTTAAGGATTATACCGCCGGCTAAGATATTTTGACCATCAGAAACTTTAACCCCAAGACGCTTAGCATTGGAGTCTCTTCCATTTTTTGAGCTTCCCATTCCTTTTTTATGAGCCATAAGATTAGTCCTCCTTCTTGCTTGTTTTTTCTTTTGTTTTCTTGGTTGATTTCTTTTTACTAGTAGTCGAGATCGAATCTATTTTAATAAGCGAATAATTTTGACGATGCCCATTATTTCTTCGATATCCTTTGCGCCTTTTTTTCTTAAAAATTCTTATTTTTCTACCACGACCATGTTCCACAACTGTTGCAGATATTGACGCATTGCTAAGCAATGGTGAACCCAGCTGCACTTTTTTACCATCATTTACAAGCAAGACCTTGTCAAAAGCTAATGACTTTCCTGCATCTGTTGATAGATGAGGGACTTTAATTTGATCGCCCTCTTCAACTCTAAATTGTTTCCCTGCTATATTAATTATTGCAAACATTTTTTCTCCGAAAAAGCCGAGGAATCTAAGCATTTATTCATTTTTGTTCAATACCTACGTGTTCAATTACTTTTTCATTATTCTTTGCATCTAAAAATTTAAATTCATCACGTTGAATTTTTGGATTTCCTTCAAGGGTAATATATGTGAAATTGTGCCACATTAACCCTCGTAGGGTTTTCTTGTTTTTATTCATGAAATCTGCATTTTCTGGATGAAGTTCTAATTTTAACCTCATCTTTCTATTTTTAGATTTATACCTTCTCAGCCAGTGATCTATCCTTGTAATAAGTGTTTCTTTCGACATTATTCTTCCAGCTCCACGACAGGTGGGGCACTCATCACTCATTGAATCAAGTAAGCTTAATCGAATCCTTTGTCGAGTCATTTCTAACAATCCAAAATCAGAAATTGGCGAAACAGCAACCTTGGCTCGATCCTTTTTTAACTCCTTCCGGAGTTCATAATAAATCTTTTTTCTATTTGACTCATTTTTCATATCAATAAAATCAATTACCACTAGACCTGACAAATCTCTAAGTCTTAATTGCCTTGCCACCTCTTTACATGCTTCAAGATTAATTTTTAAAGAATTTTCTTCGTGGTTCTTTTTTCCTACAAAGCGACCGCTATTTACATCAACGACAACCATTGCTTCCGTTTTTTCGATGATTAAATACGCTCCACTTTTTAACCAAACTTTAGGTCTTAGAAGCTTATCTATTTCATTTTCTATTCCCATTTTTTCGAATAGAGGCTCTTTTAATTTATAGTGCTCCAATCTATTCGCCATATTTGGAGATACATCTTCAAGGTAGCTAGATATTTTTTTATATAATTTTTTTGAATCAATTACTATTTTATTTATATCAGGAGTGAAAAGATCTCTAATGACGCTTGAAGCAGTTTCAAGATCTTCATAAACAATTGAAACATCTTTTTTCTGATCGCCCTTTTTAAGAAGATTCTGCCAGATTTTTTCTAAATGAGCTAAGTCATTTTTTATCAGATCTTCATCTTTTCCTTCAGCTACAGTTCGTACAATAATTCCAGCATCTTTATCTTTCAGCGAGGAAACGATTTTTTTTAAGCGCCTTCTTTCGTATTTATCCCATATTTTTTTAGATATTCCAACATACTTTGCATTTGGCACCAATACTAAAAGCCTGCCTGGAATAGCCACCTCAGTTGTAACACGAGGCCCTTTTCCGGCAAATGCTTCCTTGATCACTTGGACAAAAATATTTTGCCCTGTTTTCAGATCAACATTGACATTATCATTGGTTTTTCGACTAGACCTGCGTTTTGAATTACCCTTTTCGTTAGTATCATCTGAATCATCAATGTCTTGAAGGTAGGCAGGGTTTTCAATTTCAGAAAATGGTAGAAAAGCATTAATATCATATCCAATATCAACAAAGGCTGCTTGCATTCCAGGTAAGACATTCTCAACCTTTCCTTTGTATATATTTCCAACCATTCGTTGCTGGTCTTGTTTTTCAACATAAACCTCAACTAGGGTATCATCTTCAATGATAGCAATTCGGGATTCTCCCATGCTTTCACTGATATAAATCTCTTTTTCCATATTGACTCCTATGTTAATAGATCAATAATGAGTTATCGTTAGCACGGATTTTTAGATGATTGGTAGGTGATTTGGCCTTTCAGCCAAGGTAAAACTCCAAAACCT
>JAYZHS010000134.1:0-5715 GCA_036166315.1 Fidelibacterota bacterium | reverse complement strand
TTGAAATAAAACATACGGTCTATAAAAATATAACTCCTCATTTAAAAGAGTCAGTTATCATGAGCTCTAATACATCTGGAATACCCTTGGCCGAATTAATTAAGGTATTACCTGACAACCTCAAATCACGTTTTTTAATCACCCACTTTTTTAATCCGCCGCGGTATATGCGTCTACTAGAATTGGTAAAAGGTCCTCAAACTGATAAGGATATTTATAATACATTAGCGTCCATCGGTGAAAATATTTTAGGTAAAGGAATCGTGCACGCAAAAGATACGCCAAACTTCATCGGTAATCGCATTGGTGTGCATGGTGCAAACAACGCAATTAAATTAGCCATTGAGATGGGGCTTAGCGTTGAAGAGGTTGATAAGTTGACCGGCACAATTGTGGGTAGGCCAAAAAGTGGAATTTTTAGAACGGTCGATATTGTTGGACTGGATGTGCAATCAAATGTTTCTGCGACTAGCTATGATAACCTTGTTGATGATGAGGCAAGAGAAACCCTTAAAGCGCCCGATATTCTTCAAAATTTAATCGATGATGGCAGGTTAGGTCAAAAAACAAAAGCGGGTTTTTATAAAAAAACTGAAGAAGGTATTTTATCGGTTGATCTTAAAACAGGCGAATACAAGGATCAGAAAAAAGTTCTATTTGATGGCTATCGTGTTGCAAAAGCTTTCCAGAAAGTTGAGAGCAGAATTAAGGCTTTGGCTTTTAATGATGATAAGGCTGGCAAGTTTATGTGGGAGATCACTGCAGATTCATTGATCTACTCTGCCAATCGCATACCTGAAATCAGTGATGATATTATCAATATTGATAATGCGATGAAGTGGGGATATGGCTGGGAGCTTGGGCCATTTGAATGCTGGGATGCAATGGGTGTCCAGGCAACGGTCAAGCGGATGAAAAAAGAAAACAAAAAAGTACCTAGCTGGGTTGAAGAGATGCTTTCATCGGGAAGAGAAACATTCTATGAATTAAAGAATGGAAAACGAACCTACTATGATGTACTTACCTCATCGATAAAAACGATCGAAGAAGATCCAAAGGCCATCAATCTTAATCTTAAAAAGTCAGGAAACAACCTAATCAAAAGAGATTGGAGTGCTAGCTTGATTGATTTAGGAGATCAAGTTCTCAATATTGAGTTTCACTCCGCGCTTCAACCTACCCTTAATCCAATCGATTCATCCATGGGTGAAATGATGAACGACGCGATGGACTTACTTGATTCTGATAAATACAAAGCATTGGTAATTGGGCATCAGGGAGCAAATTTTTGCGCTGGTGCAAATCTAGCAAATATGATCCAAGTTATTGATGCTAATAAATTTGATAAGATCAATAATGATCTCAAACAATTTCAAGGTCTTATGCAGCGCATTAGATTTTCTAAAGCACCGGTAGTTGCTGCCCCTCATCACTTGGCACTGGGTGGGGGATTTGAAATTTCAGCACCTGCTGTGCATCGCGTTGCTTTAGGTGAGTTATACATGGGCGCGGTTGAGATTGGTGTTGGGCTTGTACCCGGCGCTGGTGGAAACTTAAGAATTATCTTAAATCTCATGGAAAACAGTGGATCTGGAAGGTTGAATGCATTTCAAGTTTCTCAAAAAGCGTTTGAAACGATTGCATTTGCAAAAGTCTCCAGAAGCGCAGATGAGGCAAAAAGTTTAGGTTATCTTTTAAAAACCGATACGGTCATACTGAATAACGATCAGAGGATAAAAGCCGCAAAAGACAAAGCGCTATCCTTAATTGAAGAAGGGTACAAGCCTCCTGCATATCGCGATGATCTTAAGCTACCAGGCGCAGGCGGTCGAACGGCAATCGCGATGGTCGTTAAAGGATTTAAAGCGCAAGGTAAGATATCGGAGCACGATGAATTCATAGCAAAAAAGTTGGCTTATATTCTAACCGGTGGCGACAAAGCAGGGCTTACCAAATCCGTTGATGAACAGTATCTTTTAGATATTGAAAGAGAAGCTTTTGTTTCTTTAGCTGGCGAAAAGCTATCGCAGGATAGAATTCGCTATATGCTTAAAGTTGGAAAGCCTTTAAGAAATTAAATAATTATTCCTCTTACCTCTCATAGCCTATACGGTCATATGCATTGACAACCGTAGAGGTAATATTTTTTAAATGAGCACCAATGCGTTTTAAATATCTAGCGTATAATACTAATGACGCAGATTTAGATTGACTATCTAATTTGACATCTCCACTTACAATACCAGATACGATCTTATCGGATACCGAAGATACCCTTTTTTTATACTTATCATTCAAGGTTCGCGCTAAATCTTCATCTTGATTTTCAATGACTTGGATCGTGGTAGAAAACCTAGATCTTACTTCACTCTCCATAGCTGCGATTTCTTCTTTGAGCTCTCCGAAATCAAATGGCGCTTTTTGCATCAGCGTTAGATCAGAAATATTTTTGCAATAATCCCCTATCCGTTCGATATCAACTACCATATCCACGAGAATCAAACCGTTTGGAACTTCCCTGGAGCTTGTTTCTAATGAGAAATAAGTAAGCACTTTACGCCGAACTGTCATTTGATAGTCATTGATCTTTCTGTCCTCCTTTTTTAAAGCCTTGATCTCTTCTACGGAGTCATGCGAATTAAAACTATCTATAGATTTTATGAAAATATCGTGACTTAGCTTTAGCATTAAGATGGAATCATCCCAGGCTTGAGAAAGCAGGCTATCAGATTTCCATATTTTTATTATATCATTGAATAAAGACATATATACCTACCTAACCATTGAAATTAAACTTAAGGGGATTAGAAAAAATACTATTAATAAATAAAGTAGAGGATAAATTTTGTTTTTAGTGGCCAAATTGGAAAACCATTCTGCAAGATGGATTGGGATTTCTCTAACCCTTTTAATAGGCCACAAAAGGCCAATGCCCAGCAAATTAAATGAAAGATGTCCTAAAGCAACAGCCAAGGGAGCAATTGTTCCCGAAACCATACTAGCTAAAAGCGAGGTGACAGTGGTTCCAATATTAGCACCTAGCGTATATGGAAATATTTGCCTGAGATTTAATATTCCAGCGCCAGCTAGTGGAATGACCAAAGAGGTTGTGATTGAACTACTTTGAACAAGGATTGTAATTATAACCCCAAAAAACATTGCTCTTAAGGTGGTGCGAAATATATGGGTGTCAAAAAATGCCTGGAGCCTAAACATCACTAATGATTTGATCAGCTTAGTAAGATTGCGTAATGAAAAGAATAGAAACGCTAAAGCTGCTATAAGCATTAATGCGTTCGCCTCTACAATCGACTGTTGTTGAAAAAGATGCTCTATCCACTTTACAGTAGGCTTTGTGATTAGTTTGATTGGACTTGTGAAAGTACCGCCTCCAGCTCCAACCAGAATAGAGGATAAAGCAATGGAAAACTTGCTTATAATTCCAAAAATAAGTTCAAGTGGAAAGATAATAATAACAGCAAGAATATTAAAAAAATCATGAACCACAGATGCTGAAAATGCTCGCTTGAACTCTTCTCTGTTTACAATATGCCCTAATGAAACAATTGTATTGGTGATACTGGTTCCAATATTTGCGCCCATAATATATGGTACTGCTGCTGCAACCGCTAATTCTGGATCACTGCCAAAAGTTCCTGCGGCAACCATTCCAACCACTAAAGAAGTTGTTGTTGAAGAACTCTGAATTAAACCTGTCGCTAGCACCCCAATGAAAAGACCAATGAATGGACTGGCCTGGCTTTGAAATAGGCTTTCGGCAAATCCGCGACCCAGTCCCTTGAAGGCTGATCCAATCATCCCAATACTAACAAGGAATAAATATAAAACAGCAAAGACGGCTGCTATCCTAATAAAGAGATATATTTGATCAGAAGTTTTACTATTCAAGATAATTTATAAGTTTAATTTGAGCAATTTGAAATTTGTGAAAGTTAATTGATTTTGAACAATTTTATCATATAAACATAATGTTAATCTAGGAAAGATGCTCAGCGTATAATTCATGAATAATTCCATCTGGCAATCCAGAATGCGGCACTATCATTTTTTCACATTGCGACCAATCCATAATTCTTTCATAAATTTTTCCTGCATGCATGATGACGTCTGCCCTATCAGGTCTCAAGCCCAGCTCAACGATTCTTTGTTTTAGGCTAAGCGGTTTGATGGTATTTAATACTTCTCTGATTGTATCAATATTTATCTCATTTTTCTTTTTATCTTCAATCATTGAGAAGATTTTATTGATATTTCCACCGCTTCCAATTGACTTCGTAGGTCCATCAAATTGATTGCGCTGCTCAACGACCCAGCTCTGCATTTTTTCCCAATCTGAAGTTGATACCTGATCCTTTAATATTCGCACTGAACCAATTGGAAATGATTTAGATAGTGCTTTTTCTCTATTTACAATAAAACTTATTTCCGTGCTTCCTCCACCTACATCTATATAAACATAATGTTTTTTTGGATCAAGATGTTGCTCTATATGATTAGCCATAATAATGCGAGCCTCTTCTTTTCCAGAAATAATTTGAAGGTTAACATTTACAATCTGATTAATCTCATCAACAATGGCTTGGCCATTAGATGCAGTGCGCAGAGCAGAAGTTGCGCATGATTTAAAGCTTATAGGATCATAGGCTTGAATCATTAAATAAAATGCGTGTATTGTATTCTTTAATTTTTGAGTATTCTCATCAGAGATTTTTCCAAGCGTAAAAGCGTCCTCACCTAACCTTAAAGGCATTCGAATAAGTGATTCTTTTATAAATGCGGTAGAAGAATTTTCTAAAACTCTACAGAATAATAAGCGCATTGCATTGCTGCCAATATCTATGGAAGCAAATTTCAGACTATCGCTTAGCTGGTTTTGAACCATTGATGTTATTTCATCATAATATTGTAAAGGTATGCGGCATGGATATTCTAATTTATAATTTTATTATTGTTATCATCTATAATAATCTTACCCAAATTGATTTGTTTACAATTTGTTCATATAGTATTTGCAAATCAATACCCTAAGTTCTTGTCCTGTAAATATAATTAATTAATGTATTAACAAATTTTTTAAAAGGCATACATGAAAAAGAATTTGTTAACTGTAACAATTGTAACCATCATAATAATTTCAAATATCTTGTTGGGTCAAGATGATTCACCTGTAACGCTTAGAATCCCTTCAGGAATTGATATAGAATTATCAGGTGAGGTTGAGATGGAACTTGTAGATGTTGAAGGCAAAGGTGGTGCTGGTAATCGAGAAACATTTCTTAAAAAGATTGAAACTAGAAGTCCTTACACTAGAATAGATAAGGCGGTCCTAGATTTTAAAGTTATCTATTCACCAACTATTTCGTACAGGTTTAGCTTAAGGTTCAATGACAATGGTGCTTATGCTGATAAGCATTACCTCCTGTATAAAAACAATGACCTTCGATTGGAAATAGGTAAAAACCGTCCTGCGGTTGCATTAAAAAGAGCGACGGAAGCCTACCCGCTAATTGGAACAGCATATTGGAAAGGTCGTCAATACCATGCTGATCTGAGTAGAACATCCGGTATTTTTAACTACGGGGCATCACTTGCTCTCAAAAGACCGCTCGATTACGATGACGCCGCTGAAGATAAATCATTTAGAATGCTTGTTTATGGGGATAGTGAAAAAGTTGATGGCCAAACCTATGAAAT
>JAYZHS010000133.1:0-3215 GCA_036166315.1 Fidelibacterota bacterium | reverse complement strand
GGTTCAATTTGTCCATCATCTTCAATAACATCGATCAAAGAATTTTTATCGCCATCTCTAAAAGGAGCATTTAAAGAATGATGCCTACGAGAAATTCTCATTGCGTCAGTAACTTCATCAGTTGTCATTTCAAGATTTCTTCCGATCTCATCTTCGTTTGGAGAGCGCTCTACTTCTGCTTCAAGTTTTTCTGCTGTTTTTGTTATTTTTGAAATTGTTCCTACTCGATTTAATGGCAAACGAACGATACGTGAGTGCTCAGCTAGGGCTTGTAAAATAGATTGCCTAATCCACCAAACAGCATATGAAATAAATTTAAATCCTCGCGTTTCGTCAAATCTACCTGCTGCCTTCATAAGGCCCATATTACCTTCATTAATTAAATCCGTAAGCGGTAAACCTTGACCTTGGTAGTCTTTAGCAACAGATACAACGAATCTTAAGTTGGCCTCAACCAATTCTTTCATGGCTAGCCTATTACCTTTTTTAATTGCCTGTGCTAATTCAACCTCACGCGATGGGTGGAGAGGTTCAAACTGCCCAATCTCTTCTAAGTACTGACTTAGACTGCGATTAGATTCGTTAATTGGCCTTGCAGCTTTTGCCATAATTGTAACCTTTTATTTTTATTCCAAAAAAAGCTAAGAAACTTACAATAGATAATATTTTTTACCTAATAGTCATGTTTATTCTAAGGATCTTACTAATTCTGCAAATTCCTCGGGGCTAAGCGTCTCGGGTCTTCTTGAAAAATCAATCTTATTTGTTATGTCACTAGAAAAATGATAACAAGACAATGTGTTCTTAATCATTTTCCTGCGCATTGAAAAAGCAGTTCTTACTATTTTATTAAATTTTATGAATTCTTCGTCATGTACAATGGGGGATGTTTTTTTTGAAAATTTTACAAGGGATGAGTAAACTTTAGGTTTAGGATAAAATACCTCTGGTGGAATGTTAAAACAGATTTCTTTATTTAAATATGCGCTAGTTACAACTGTCAATCTTCCATATGTCTTAGTATTGGTTTTGGCTACAAGTCTTTCCGCTACCTCTTTTTGCATCATAATATATGCCTCATCCCAATAATCTAATTGTTCAATCAGCCAAAAGATAATTGAAGATGTAATATTGTAAGGAATATTGCCAATAATTTTTACTGGCTTACTAATATTTATTTCATCTAAATCGTAATTCAAAATATCTCCATCCAATACAATAAGCCCGTTTAAGTTTGGATTGAGCGTTAATTTTTTTACTAATAAAGGATCTATCTCAACCGTTGCCATTTGATTTACAATAGAAAATATTTTTTCTGTTAAAGCCCCATCTCCAGCACCTATTTCTAGAATAGAATCTTTTGTATGGGGGCTTATAACCTTAACTATCTTATTTAATAAGTTTGTATCATTAAGAAAGTTCTGACCCCATTTTTTTCGAAAAGAATGAAAAGGCTTGCTCAAAATAGACTATATAGTTTTTGGTCTAGGATAATTTTCTAGGGAAGCCTAAAGAGCTCTGTCGTATTATCGTAGGTATGCTTAGCGATCTCTTCAAATGATAAATCATATATCTCAGAAAGTTTGCTAATCGTATGTATTATTCTACTAGGCTCATTTGTTTTACCTCTATCGGGCTCTGGGCTCAAATAAGGTGAATCAGTCTCGACAACTAAACGATCTAGGGGTATTGATTTAGCCACCTCTGGGAGGTGACTATTTTTGTAAGTAATATTTCCTGAGAACGAAATGTAATATCCAAGCTCAAGAAAGGCTTGGGCTGTTTCAAGGGTGCTTGAAAAGCAATGCGCAACGCCCTGCACATTTGGATAGTTTGAAATTATTTCTAGAATATCAGCGTCAGCATCGCGATTATGAATGATTACAGGTTTATCTAGATCCTGAGCAACTTCCATCAACTCTTTAAAAACATTTTTTTGGGTTTCTGGTTCAGATAGGTTTCTATAATAATCTAAACCTATCTCACCAATAGCTATCATGCTTTCGTATTCCATCAATTCATATATTTCATCAGCATACCCTTCAACTGCATCCTTGGAATCATGCGGATGCACACCTGAGGATGCAAAAATATCATCATTATTTTCAGTAATAGATAAACATTGTTTAGAATCTTCAACATTTGTGCCCACACAAACAAATCGAGAAACCCCTACATCATTAGCACGCTGAATTATATTATCTATATCGCTTGCTAATTCATCATAGTACAAATGGCAGTGAGCATCTATAATCATTTTATAATTTTTTAATTAATATCTTAGGTTAAGTTCTCTAAATAATTTATAAATAATATTTGATTCATTTAGGTAAAATTTGAAAAAATTTTTTGTTGAGTGTTGCGTAGAGTCTTTAGATCAAGCTATTAAAGCTGAAAAGGAGGGTGCTGACCAAATTGAGCTTTGTAAAAATCTAAAGGATGATGGGCTAACACCTGATATTGATATAGTAAGCAACGCTTTAAATAAAGTTTCAGTTCCTATTAAAATAATGGTTAGACCTAGAAAAGGAAACTTTATTTATTCTGAAAGTGAAATTATTAAAATTAAAAATCAAATTATGAATTTAAAGGTTTTAGGAGTTGAAGAAATTGTATTTGGAGCATTAAATCAAAATAATAATGTTGATTTCGAACAAATAAAAAGGGTTGCAGACTGGTCATACCCGATGAAAATCACCTTTCATAAAGCAATTGATTATAGTAGTAATTTTTTTGATGATATTAAATCATTAATAAAAATAGATGGAGTTAAAAGCATTCTTACTTCAGGGAAATCTTCTTCTGCAAAAATTGGTGCTTCAACAATAAAAAAAACTGTAAAAAACTATCAAAGTTCAATTAATGTAATTGCAGCTGGGAAAATAACTAATAAAAATTTAGATAGTATTCACAAATTAATTAATGGGAGGTATTATCACGGAAAAAATATATTAGGAAAACTTTCCTAAAATTTATGAATTTGTTTCAATTCTAGGAAAAAGAGGTTTGTGAACTTCTATTTTTGTGCCCGCAATTAAACCGCCCCATTCTATTTCATTCGAATCAATATGAAAAATATCGAAAACAGTTTGCGCTCTATTAGGCATAATCGGAGATAAAATTAATGCAGTTATGCGTAAGGATTCAGCTGCGGTATATAAAATCTTACCTGCGCTATCTATGTCTTTTTTAAGAAGCTTCCAGGGTGCTGTAAT
>JAYZHS010000132.1:0-3508 GCA_036166315.1 Fidelibacterota bacterium | reverse complement strand
CATCTGAAATTATTGATTGTAAAAATTTGAATATAACCCATGGTTTTTTTGATTTACATGTTCATTTTAGAGAGCCCGGTGGAGAGGATAAGGAAGATTTAAATTCTGGCTCTTTAGCTGCACTTGCGGGTGGTTTTACAGGTGTTTGCACCATGCCAAATACAAATCCACCAATCGATTCTCCTGAATCAATACGTTATATTATTGATCGATCAGAAGAATGTCCTATCTATATATATCCTATTGGTTCAATTACTAAATCTCAAGAAGGAAAAGAGTTAACCGAGATGGGTGCAATGCTGTCACAAGGCGCAGTTGCATTTAGTGATGATGGTTTACCTATTAGTGATGCCGGGGTAATGTATAATGCCCTCGATTATTCTTCGATGTTTGATGTTCCAATAATTAATCATGCCGAGGATGAATGCTTAAAACAAGATAGCGTTATGCATGAAGGCGAAGTTTCAACGCATCTAGGCTTGCCTGGAAGCCCAGATATAACCGAATCAAATATGGTATTCAGAGATCTGGAATTATCAATACGTGCTGGAGCAAGAATACATATTCCTCATGTTAGCTCTGAAAAATCCGTTAATCATATTAAAACTATGAAGAAAAAAAGTGATAGAATTACGGCAGAAGTATCACCTCATCATATATTTTTTTGCGATGAAGACCTCCATTCATTCGATACAAATTTAAAAGTAGCTCCACCAATCAGAACTAAAAATGACAGAAAAGCTCTAATAGATGCATTAAAAAATGGAATAATTGATTGCATTGCTACTGATCACGCACCACATACAATTGAAGAAAAAGAGGGCACTTTTGATATTGCCCCTTTTGGAATGATAGGATTAGAATCATGTTTTGGAGCAGTAAATAAAGTTTTAACAAAGGATAACAAAATTAGTCATTTGGAATTAATAAAGCTATTGACTGTAAATCCAAGAAAGATAATGAAGCTTAATCAAGACTTATTTAAAGAGGGGACTAATGCCGAGATAGTAATATATGATCCAAATATCGAATGGAAATTCTCTTTAGAAAATATTTACTCTAAATCGAAAAATTCACCCTTTTTAAATAGAGGATTAAAAGGAAAGATTGAATCAACAATTGCAAAAGAGCATATTGCCTCCCAATTTTAATTATAAGTTGACTATATGAGTCAATAAAGACTAATATTGTCGGCTAATTTCTAAGCAAAAAATATGAAAACAAAATCACTTAAATCTGATGAAATAAGAAAAGACTGGTACGTTGCAAATGCTGAGGGAAAGGTCCTTGGTCGCTTTGCTAGCGAGATTGCCAAGGTATTAAGGGGAAAACACAAACCTTCTTTTACCCCACACATGGATATGGGTGACTTTGTTGTTGTCGTTAATGCTGAAAAGATTAATGTTTCTGGCAATAAAGAAAGCAATAAGACATACTTTAAGCATTCAGGCTATATTGGATCTACCACATTTACTAAACTAGACCAAATGCGACGCACACATCCAGAAAGAATTGTAGAGAAAGCTGTATGGGGAATGTTGCCAAAAAATCGTTTAGGTAGAGCAATAATTAAGCATTTAAAGGTCTATATAGGCCCTGATCATCCGCATGAAGCACAAAAACCACAAGAGTTGAATATTTAATGGCAGCAGCTATTTATAAAGCAATAGGTCGTAGAAAAGACTCTGTTGCTAGAGTTAACATGTCTCCAGGTAAGGGTGAAATATTAATTAATGGTCGCCCATTTAAAGATTACCTTTGTCGAGAAAGTTTAGCAATTGTTGTAACCCAACCGCTGGACCTTTTAGATCAGAGAAACTCCTATGATATTAAGATTAATGTCAATGGCGGAGGTACAAGCGGTCAAGCTTCAGCTATTAGACTGGGTATTTCTAGAGCGCTCAATGAGGTTAGTAGTGATTTTCGTCCAGCATTAAAACAGGCTGGATTTTTGACACGAGATGCACGCGAAGTAGAAAGAAAAAAATATGGCCAACCAGGCGCACGCAAAAAATTCCAATTTTCAAAACGTTAAGTAATTCTATATGTCAAAAATAAAATTCGAAGATTTATTAGGCACTGGAGCTCATTTTGGTCATGTAACTCGTAAGTGGAACCCTAATTATAAGCCTTTTGTATTAATGGAGAAAAATGGTATTCATATCATTAATCTTGATGAAACTATACGATGTCTTGATAAAGCAACTTCTTTTTTACAGTCAAGATCAAAAAAGGGTGGAGAGTTTCTATTTGTTGGAACTAAAAAACAGGCTAAAGATATTGTTCAACAAGAAGCGGATCGATGCTCTATGTTCTATGTAGTTGAGCGCTGGCTAGGAGGTACTCTTACCAATTTTTCAACTATAAAGAAAAGTATTAAACGCCTTCATTTGCTAGAAAAAGAAGGCTCACCTATTTATGAAAACCAGACAAAAAAAGAAGTCCAAATGCTAAACAGGGAAAGAATTAAGCTTTCAGATCAACATCGCGGTATCAAGGACATGAGGCGCTTACCAGATGCTGTTATTATCGTTGATACAAAACTTGAAAGCACTGCTGTTGCTGAAGCTGGACGTCTTGGAATTCCAATTATAGCGATCGTTGATTCTAATACTGACCCAACTTTAGTAGATTATCCAATTCCTGCTAATGATGATTCTATTCGCACTATTCAATTAATCATTTCAAACCTGGCTGATACAATTCTTGACTCATCTGCTAAAAAATCAAAATCTAGCGATAAACAACAGCCAGCAGATGAAAAGACATTCAAATCCCTGAATAAGGGACAAAGCTCCAATTTGAAAAAAGAATCTGAAAATAATGACGACCAAGTTGATTCTATAAAATCAGATAAAAATGCCAAACTGGATGACAGTTCGCAAAATAATTAAATTTAATTTATAATTATATAAGGTAAAGTAAAATTTATGTCTATTGATGCAAAAATAGTAAAAACACTACGTGATAGAACTGGTGCAGGAATGATGGATTGCAAAAAAGCCCTTGTTGAAACTAATGGAGACTTAGAAAGCGCTGTAGATTATTTAAGAAAAACGGGGATTGCTAAGGCTGAAAAAAAAGGCCAAAGATCTACCAAAGAAGGCTTAATATTTTCCTATATACATCAAGGTGGAAAGCTGGGGGTATTATTAGAACTTAATTGTGAAACTGATTTTGTTGCAAAAACTGAAGGTTTTACAGATTTAGCTCATAATTTATCTATGCAGATTGCTGCAACAAATCCCGCTTCCATTTCAAGAGATGATATGGATCCCTCTATCCTTGAAAGAGAAAAAAGTATTTTTACTGATCAAGCCAAAGAGTCTGGAAAACCTGAAAATATAATAAATAAGATGGTTGAAGGAAGAATTGAAAAATTTTATGCTGAATCTTGCCTTTTAGAGCAACACTATATAAAAGATTCGGAGCGAAAAGTTTCAGATTTGCTTACCGAAGCCGTATCAACTCTCGGTGAAAATATATTGATCAATCGTTTTGTTCGCTA
>JAYZHS010000131.1:0-2632 GCA_036166315.1 Fidelibacterota bacterium | reverse complement strand
CGGATGGTTGTGATTGCATGTCGTCTGATCCAGCGTGAACTATTATTGCCCTTCCAAGAATATTATTTTTCCCCGGGTTGGTTATTGACCACCTTTTGAATCTGTCTTTAAGAACTAGCCTGCCAACGCCCTCAGCATCTATAACAAGGTTCCCTATGTCTCCACTGTGAAATGGTGGGGTTCCCCACTTGCCGTGGTCATCGCCTGTGGGGTTCCAATGCCCTCCTGCGCTTGATCCATCCAAAGATGCACAATCACCAATTTCATGAATATGGATTGCCAGCTCACCTGGTTCAGCATTATTTATATTAATAATAAGCTCAACAAAGTCATTGGTTTCAATAAATTTTGCATGTCCCATGATAGGGTTTGATCCAATCCCTTTTAAATAGGCAATCGCTGTATTTTTTTGCACGCAAGAAGCTAGTAGAAATAGTGGAAATAAAAATTTTAATTTCATAAATAAAAACTATTTAAGATTTTCTAATCGTTTTTTTGCATCAATTATTTCAGGCAAATAGCTATCAGCATTATTCCAAAGCCTAAGGAAATCTTCATAGCTTTCAATTGCATTAACGATATCTCCAAGGCCTTCATATGCTATCCCTTTTAAATAATTTTTTTTGGGCCAAAATTGATCGAAAACTGTTTGACCGGTAATTTGGTTGCTTGCAGCTCTAAACTTAAAGGTTTCTTTTAAGGCGTTTTGGTAGTCTCCGATTTCTAAATACGATTTTGACCTCCAATAATAAAAAACATCTGAAAGCGTTCTTCTTGCGCCTTTGGTTGATGAAAATAAATCAGTATTGTCTAGCTCTTCAAAACCATCAATAACTCTTTGATAATCAGCATTTTCATAATGTTTTAACAGTATCAAGTATTGTTTGTGGTGTGTCCTATTTGAATTTGGGGTTGTTGAAATTTCGTCAATTATTTTTTCAAGATCACCAAACCTTTTAAGGTATAATAACGATAACCCAACAGCCTGATAGTATCGTAAAAGACTGCTCTCGTTGGTGTAATTTTCTTTCTTGTTTAATATAAAATTATACGCTTCTTCGTAATTGCCGAGCATCATTAGCGCTACATGTTTAAGGGTTAAAAATTGAGTAACATTTGGGTTTTGGTTTAAGGCTTCGTTTAACAAATCTAAGCCTTCTTTAACTCGACCATCTCTTAAAAGAATTTCTGCTTTAAACCATTTTGCAGGAATTAATTCTGGGTCACGCTTTAAGGCTTTGTTATACCAAATAATTGCTCGATCAAAATCACCATAGTTGTATAGGTACACATCTCCAATTTCATCGTGGGCATGAGCATGGCTTGGGTTAAGCATAATAGCGGTATTAAAACTAGAAAATGCTTTATCATACTTTTCACTTTGGTTATAGAAAAACCCCAGAGCAAAATGGGCTTCTGCTTCATTGGCTCCAAGGGCAACAGCCTTTTTAGCATTTTCCTCGGCCTCTTTTAAAGCCATGGAGGCAAACTCTAAATCCATACCCTGCATGGTTCTTTGGCTCATTCTTACCCTTGAAATTCCAGCATAGGGTAAGGCATATTGCGGGTCAATCTCTATAGCTTTTTTGTATAAATTAATAGCTGCAACACGATTTTTATTTTCATAAGAATACGAAAGTTGTCTTCCTTTAATATAATAATCATACGCTTCAATTGATTCGGTTTGAGAGGCAGAAATCATCATAGCCTCTTCATCTGATAATTCTATACGTAACGCATTAGCAATGGCGTTTGCAACTTCATCTTGAACTGCAAAGATGTCTTTTATATCTCTGTCATATTTTTCTGCCCACAAGTGTTGATCGCTCGACGCTTTGATTAGCTGGCCCGTAATTCGAACTCGGCCACCAACTCTTCTTATGCTGCCTTCTAATATGTTTGCAACGCCGAGTTCTTTTCCAATTTCCTTGAGGGATTTATTTGTATTTTTATATTTCATCACTGTGGTTCGAGAAATAACAAGCAGGTCTTTTATTTTAGATAGCTCTGTTAATATATCCTCAGTCATTCCATCAGCAAAATATTCATCTTTCTCATCTTGACCAAGGTTTTCAAATGGTAATACCGCTATTGACTTGTCATTGATTTTATCTTCTTTTGGCAATAAGTCTTTTCCAAAGCTGCCAATTAAAACACCCCCAATAAGCCCAAAGATTAAAAGTAGATTTCTTTTTTGTAGATAAAAAGGGCGGTCATCTTTTTTAATAGGGTCTGTTTTAATATTTTTCTTCGTAGTTTTGATAAACCCTTCCGGGGTTTTATCAAATATCCAACTAAAAATAACAGCGATAGGAAAGCCCAATAATATGATGATGACAATGAACTGTTGGGTCCATTGCGGAAAATTAAAAATTGGAAACAATATTTCAACGAGTTGAAAAATAATGAATGCAACCACAGCATAGGAAGCGGCAACACGAAATACTTTTCTTTTCTTTAATTCTTCTATGAAACTCATTGGTTTTAATTGCCTAGTTTAATTGATTAGTTGAATTGATATTTCTATCAACCCCAACTCCTTTAATATTAACACCAAGATAATGCCAAACCGGCGCTATTAAAGCAATCCACTCAGATAAAATTACATTTTCTAAAGTATTAATATTGATAG
>JAYZHS010000130.1:0-10900 GCA_036166315.1 Fidelibacterota bacterium | reverse complement strand
GATATCATCCAAGGGATACTGGTAAGTCAAGATCGAGAAAAAATTATTGTTGAGTCTGAAATGATAGGTATTGTCACTATTGATAGGGGCAATATTAAAAGCATATCGCTTGGAGGAGTTCCGGTATCCACAAGACGAGCTTCTAGCGCACCGATTGTCAAAAGAAATGATTCTCCAGAGAGCATATCTACGGATAATCTAACCCTTGCGATGCGAGCAAAAAACGAAGCAACAATGAAGAATCAAAGATTATTCAACATAGTAGTTGGCGCAGGCGCCTGTTTTAACCCTGCTCCGTATATTACCCTCCCTGTAATGGGTATAGCTATAGCTGGAAATGCGGGAGTTCCTGAACCAGAAAGTAAATATTATAAAGATCTAAACCCTGATTTAAAAAAACAATACAGAACCATCTATAAAAAAGAGACCCGCAAGCTAAGAGCAAAGCAATGCTTTACCCCAACGGCGGCAGTTGGCGTAGGATTTGCTTTAATGATAGGGGCTATAATATTAGACTTCTAATTCTTTTCTTTTTATTTTTATAATATTTATATCAAACTGATCTTTCTTAATTTTAAGCAAAACAATGTTTAAAATTATTTTACTATCAACCTTTTTATCGATTACTAATGAGATATCTATTGGTGAAATCTCCTTTAAAGTAGTACAAAAAGGAACTTCTGATAGGCGCTATATTTGGTTACACGGTGATGAGCAGACCGCAAAGATGGCTCTTGAAAATCATATGTCTTCAAATCAAGGCATTGCCTATTTCATAAATAATAATAAGAGAGAAGTGTACATATCCGATGGAATGATTGATCCCAATCGTATCTTTTCTTCGATTGGTGCTAAAAACAATATTCATAAATATAATCCCCAATGGTCTACAAAAAAGAGGAACACTATTTTAAAAAAGATGGATCAAGATAGGGAAAATTTCTTAGAAACCATTTTTCCTAAAAACGGTGAAGTGGTGATCGCATTGCATAATAATTTCAAAGGCTATAATGTCAATCAGGAGCTATCTAAAAGCGATACAGTATCAATCAAAAAAGATCAGAATCCCCGCGACTTTTTTCTATGCACCAATCGAAACGATTTTGAAATACTTTCCAAATCCCCCTACAACGTTGTTTTGCAAGAGAGTTATCCTGCTACAGATGATGGTTCTCTATCTTGGGCGGCAGTAAAATGGGGGGTTCGTTACGTAAATATTGAAACCAGGCTCGGTTGGTTAAGCATGCAAAAACGCATGCTAAAATATGCGAATGAAAATCTACCCTAGCTACTTATTGATCAATGATAAATAATTGCCCATCCTTAAAAACTTTACGATTAACTGTATCATCTAAATAACCCATCATTACCGAATGGCCACTAATTGATTTTGGATTATCGAGATCGTTGACCTCAGTTAAGTGTATGGGTTGATCTCCAATGCTGATAAAGGCAGTATTCTCATTGCAAACATTTAAAGTATTTGGCTGAGAATTCGTTATTGATGCCCATTCGTACTGAATCAAGTAATCGCTATCTATATCTCCAAAAGTAACATCAGCCTTATTTTTGTCAATTGGAGCCCCACTATATAATGGGAGTACAATTTGCAGGATCACCCAGGGCATTGAATCTGCATCAAGGTTAACATAAAACGACTGATTCTCATACAGACCAATTGCATGTTGAATACCATTGGTATTTACAAGGATATTGTAATGGCTCAAGCGAATACCCGTATTCTTTTGCCAAAATACTATCGCTTCATCCTGCAGCAGTGATTTAAAATCAGGATTATATGTTTCTGGGAATGTTTTGATTTTTTCAAGTAAACCAGTTTCCTCAGTTATAATTAGTTTGGGCTGTGCAGATTTAGTGGCGCCTTCCCTATCATCATCACCCATAAGAACTAATGAAGAGCCCAGTGTCCAGGCTCCCAGCGCTATAATTTCAGGCTCTGGGAAGGGTAGTTTATCAATCAAGACCCTGTCTTTTGGGCTTACACCCAAAGACACTAGCCAGTTTGCTGTTTGTTGCGCCATTCTATACACTTTATCAGATGTTAATCCATGATCAGCATAAACCATTTTTTCACCATACTTAATGTTTTGCCCATCAATTAAAGCTCGCAGATTTGGATATGGAACCATGTACTCAATAGGCTCAACATTGCCGATACATTGTGCTTTATAAATTTGTTTTTTTAGCTCTGACATGCCGCTAATGATTATAATGAAATTTCACAAAGAAATCCTGTAAATTTGTTTTCTTATTAATGATTTAATTTACCTTTGACAAGTTCAATTATTACAAAAACAATTTTTTACCTTGCTAGCGTAATAATCGTTATTTTTATCTATGCGTGCGCGGCAATCGCTCCTCCGAGTGGAGGACCTGAAGATAATACCCCTCCACAGTTTCTTTCTTCAAATCCTAAATCCGGAAGCACGGGATTCAATGGAGGAGAAGTGGTATTGAAATTTTCAGAGTACTTAGAAAAAAAATCAATCAATAACGCAATTTCGATTTCACCGCTTACCGATCCTATAGTTGAGATAAAGTACAAAGACGATGAGATTCATTTGGCCTTTCCCAATAACCTTTTGAATGATCAAACCTATATTATCACAATTAACCGCAATTTAACAGATGAGAGAAATGTAGCTCTTGATCAATCAGTGCAAGTAGCGTTTAGCACAGGAGATACGATTGAAGATGGTAAAATCATGGGGCGAATTCATGGCGATGAACGGTACGCTGCTCATTTATGGAAAGTAGAGAGTGGATTTACCGACTCCCTTTTATTATCAAAACCCTTGTATATATCCGAAGCAGATGATGAGGGATTTTTTCAATTTAATTATTTATCTGCAGGCAGCTATGCTGTTCTAGCTGTTGAAAGAAGCGCTGCTGGACTGCCACTTGTTCCAAGTAGAATTATGTATGGAATGAGCCCTGAAAAGCTTTACAGGCTTTCGACAAATGAAATCATAAAAAATATTCCTTTTATGGCGCACCGAGAAAACCCTCAAATTAAATTAACCCATGTAGACTGGAAGGGTTTAAAATGGGGATGGATTCATTTTAATCAAGATTTACACAATATTACATTTGAGAAAATGGTTGTTGTTGACTCTGATTCCAATCAAATCGAGCCTAGCTATTTCCAGGATAATCAAGATAAATCAAGATTTTTGTTAACAATAAACGATACACTTGCCAATGGAAAGGTAGATATAAAAATCAACAAGATTTCTTCAGCTGATGGGTTGGATATCCGCAATACAAAGGTGAGTTTTAGATTTTCAAACAAACCGGATACATCAAATATTGGAATATTAAAACCACCTCCTAGTTCAATCATTAATAAAGACAATAAGAACGGACCACAGGTTCCGATTATTTTTTCAAAGCCCATCACTTCATATACCGATTCAGCATTTTATATGGTAGCTGATACGGATACTGTTATCGTCAAGATGCAGTGGAACAATCCAACTGATTTTTCGTTTTTACCTCCTAATGGCTGGAAAGAAAAAACAGATTATCGTTTAATGTTTTTCTCAAGTGAATTAACACCGATAGAAGGAAACACATTTGTTGATTCAATTACGTTTATTGATATCTTTTCAAAAAAGAAAATTGGATACGGAGGGCTAATGGGGTCGCTTGATGCATCAAACGCATCATTTTTAGTTCAAATAAAATCAATTACAAATGATCCTGAAATCTTCTTTTCTAATGTAGATTCCAACAACGAATTTCAGCTGAAAAATATACCAGAAGGATTATATAAATTAATGATGATCAACGATAAAGATAATAACCAAGCATTTACCCCAGGCTCAGTAAGTCCACATAAAAATAGCGAGTGGTTTTATATTTTTCCTGACACGTTTGAGGTTAGAGCAAATTGGGATATTGATATCGGGAAAATGACAATTGAGGAATAATAGCTAAATGTTTGCAGTAATTATTGCCGGAGGAAGGGGAACGCGATTTTGGCCTGCCAGCCGAAAACATCACCCCAAACAACTTTTGAATATTATTGGTGATCATTCTATGTTGCAGATGACTGTTGATCGACTTCAAAAAATGAAAAATATTGAAGATATTTTCATTGTTACAGGAAACCATTTAGAAAAGAAAATTAAAAAAACAATTTCTGGAGTTAAGACCAGAAATATTATTGTTGAGCCCAGCGCGAAAAATACCGCACCCGCAATCGCACTTGCTGCATTGCATATTAAACAAAAGCGCGCAGATGCGGTGATGGGTGTTTTTCCTGCAGACCATTTAATTGTTGGGGCGCAAAAATTTTCTAAAACGGTACGATCAGCAATTCAAATTGCTAATAAAAAGAAGACACTGGTTACAATTGGCATTGAACCCCATTATCCTGCTACAGGCTATGGCTATATCCAATACAATACAAAGAGCGAGGACAAACATTTAAATGCCTATCCAGTAAAAACTTTTGCTGAAAAACCTCATCAAAAACTTGCCGAACGTTTTTTAAAAAGCGGTGATTTTTTGTGGAATGGTGGAATGTTTGTGTGGAATATTGAGTCTTTTTTTCATGAGTTAAATACGTATATGCCAGAGCTTGATTCGCAATTAGTAAAGATTGAGAAGCGAATTTTAAAAAAAGAAAACTTTTCAAGACTATGGAACAAGATAGAACCAGATTCAATTGATTATGGCTTATTTGAAAAAACAAAAAATATTCACGTAGTGCGAGCTGAGTTTGAATGGAACGATCTTGGATCATGGAATTCTATTTTTGATATTTCACGCAAAACCAAAGAAAATAATGTTATTCGCGGTGATGGTATTGTTCTAGATGGAAAAAACAATTTTATAGAATCGCATGATCATTTTACCGCTGTCATAGGTCAGAGCGATTTAGTTGTTGTCAGCACAGGGGATGCGACATTGGTAGTGCCAAAGGACAGGGTTGAAGAAGTTAAAAGAATTATTCAACATTTAGAAAAAACAAAAAAGAAAGATCTGTTATAGTAAATGGCGAAGCTAAAGCCAGATAAGTTATTGATATTATTTGATGAGCTTGCTGAGAAGATGGATATAAATATTGTTCAGGGTAAGGGAGATTTTCAAGGAGGTATGTGTCATCTGAATGATGAATCTTACATCGTTTTAAATAAATTGAAGCCTGTAGAGCAAAGGCTGGGGGTATTAGTCAAAGAATTCTCCAAGCTTAATTTGAAAAATATATATATTCAACCGTTCTTGCGAGAATACATCATGGATACGCAACAAGAATTAATATAATCCATCCATTTTATTCTTGAAATAAATCATTTTATTTCATTACACTTAACCTTACCATCTTCAATCCGAGCCAGCAATTTATTAAACTATAAATTTTATAGGAATTGTTATGAAGGAATATTCAGCCAAAGATATTAGAAATTTTGCTTTAGTAGGGCACGGTGGATCAGGGAAAACTATGCTTGCTGAGGCTATGTTATCAAGAGCGGGATTGATTAATCGCATCGGCTCAATTGAATCAGGGAACACGGTTTCTGATTATCATCATGATGAGCACGAAAGACAAATCTCCATTCACTCATCACCGCTCCATCTTGAGTGGGAAAATACCAAATTTAATTTAATTGATACGCCAGGTTATTTAGATTTTATTGGTGAAACCATTTCATCGCTTGCAGTTGTAGATGCTGCTGCAGTTGTTATTCATGCTGCAAATGGGGTCGAGGTTGGCACAGAACAGGTATGGAATTATGCCAATAATTATGAATTGACAAAAGTATTAGTTGTGAATGGATTAGACAGAGAACATTCAAAATTTGATGAAATTCTTGCGCAGACCAAAGATCACTTTGGCTCCAATGTTTTTCCTATGCAATTACCTGTAAATGCTGGCCCTGGGTTCAATCAAATCATTGATGTTTTAAGGAATGAGCTGATTACATACGAAACGGATGGAAGCGGTAATTACAAGGAAGAACCATTGCCAGATGACTTAAAAGAAAGGGTCAACTCTCTCCATCAAGAATTAATTGAATATGTCGCAGAATCCGATGATTCACTTTTGGAAAAGTTTTTTGACCAAGGCAGTCTCAGCGAAGAGGAAATGCGCGATGGGCTTCATAGCGCAATTCAAAAAGAGGTTTTTATTCCGCTTTTCTGTACTGCTGCAACGCAAAAGATTGGTACAGCACGGCTAATGGATTTTATTTCAAAATATGGATCTTCACCTGTGGATCGTGGATCAATTAAGGCAAAAGATGCAAATTCAGATAAAGAGGTTGAAGTAAATCTTGATGGTTCAGAGCCTGTAGTGCATGTCTTCAAAACGATCAGCGAAGCGCATGTTGGAGAACTTTCATTTTTCAGAGTGTATTCTGGATCAGTCTCTACCGGATCTGATCTATATAACTCTGAAAGGGAAAACTCTGAGAGGTTTGGCCAAATGTTTTTAATGAATGGCAAAGAAAGAACAAGCGTTTCCAAATTATCCGCTGGCGATATTGGCGCGGTAGTCAAACTTAAAGATACGCATACAGGCAACACCCTAAGCGATCCAAGCAATAAGGTCAAATTATCTGCTGTTAAATTGCCTAATTCAAATATCCATCTTGGTATTAAGTCTAAAACAAAAGGTGATGAGGAAAAAATTGCAACAGGCCTATCTACCTTACATGAGGAAGATTCGACATTTATATATAATGTAGATCCTGAGCTTCATCAAACTGTACTTTCTGGGCAAGGAGAATTACACCTTCAGGTTTCAATAGATAGATTGAAACGAAAATTTAATGTAGATGTTGAAACATTCAAGCCTAGGATTCCTTACAGAGAAACCATTCGTGCAAACGGTTCAGCAAAATATCGCCATAAAAAACAAAGCGGTGGAGCCGGTCAGTTTGCTGAGGTGTGGATGAAAATTGAATCAAAACCGCGCGGTGACGGCGTAGAGTTTACACAATCATTAGTTGGTCAAAATGTTGATCGTGTCTTTGTTCCTTCTGTAGAAAAAGGTGTAAACGCAGCCTGCGTTGAAGGGGTACTAGCTGGTTATAGAGTAGTGGATCTAAAAGTCGATTTCTATGATGGTAAGCAGCACCCAGTTGATTCAAAGGATATAGCATTCCAAATGGCAGGTAAGCACGCCTTCAAAGAAGCATTCATGGCTGCCCAACCATGTCTTTTAGAGCCAGTATTAAATATTGAAATTAAAGTCCCTGAAGAATTCATGGGAGATGTCATGGGGGATATTTCTAGCCGCAGAGGAAAGATAATAGGGATGGATTCTGAAGGCTCATTTCAAAGAATCAAAGCTCAAGCCCCACAATCTGAAATGTATCAATATTCCACAACGCTTAGGTCATTGACAGGTGGACGGGGCATCCATTCTGAAGCCTTTAGCCACTATGAAGAGGTGCCACGCGATATGGAAAACAAGGTGGTTGATGAAGCAAAAGCAGCTAAAGTAGAAGCCGAATAATTTGATGGATCATTTGTGGGCTCCTTGGCGGATGGAATATATTCAACGCGAAAAAGACGATGGCCAAGGATGCGTTTTTTGTATCAAGGCTGAAGATATAGAAAATGATAGAAATAACTTAGTTTTATATAGGGATGATGACATTTATGTCGTGATGAATCTATACCCCTATACTAATGGACATCTTTTAATTTGCTCTAATCAGCATTGCGATACCATGAATGACCTTACCCAATCAACATTGACTAAAGTTATGGAACTTGCCAAACAAATTATGGGAATTCTTGATAATACAATGAGTCCTGATGGATTTAATTTTGGTGCAAACCTAGGTAAGGCTGCTGGAGCCGGCATTGCCGAACATATTCATTTTCATGTTGTTCCGCGTTGGAAAGGTGATACAAATTTCATGCCAGTAATAGGCCAATCTAAAGTAATTATGGATGGTTTATTTGAAACATATGATAATCTAAAACCGCAATTTGATAATATAAAATAAAATGGATTTCTATAGAACTTGGCTTCCCTTCATCTATTTGTATGGTGTAGGTGGAATTGTTTTTATCGTTGGCATGTTTTTAATTCTTAGAACAAAAGCGCTTCGCCCTACCTATCATCGACATAAAAAATGGCTTTGGTTATTATTGTATGGATTTTTCTTCTGGATGAGTTTACATGCACTATTTATTTACTTAGCGATCGGAAGTCAGTAATGGATATTGCAATTGGAACCTCATTAGACCGAATTATAATCATTTGCTATTTTGCTTTAGTGATGGGATTCGGTGCTTATTTTGGCAGATACAGTAAAACTACTACAGATTATTTTTTTGGAGGTAGAAGATTTGCGTGGTGGTTAATATCCATTTCAATTGTTGCAACTGGAGTGGGTTCTCATAGTTTTTTAAAATATTCTACTAAAGCATACCAATACGGACTATCATCTACGATGACCTATATGAACGATTGGTTTTTTGTACCGTTGTTTATGTTTGGTTGGCTTCCAATCATTTATTACATGCGAATAAAATCCATCCCAGAGTATTTTGAGCGTAGATTTAATTCAAAGGCCCGTTATCTTGCTACAATTCTGACGCTGATTTTTATGATAGGGTATATTGCTATTCAATTTTTAACGCTAGCAACTGCGCTGTACAAAATATTTGGCATCCCGCTGATGGCAACCGTAGTCCTAATTGCTATCGCTACAACTATCTATATGCATTTTGGTGGGCAAACATCAGTAATCTTTACAGACCTCATTCAGGGATTCATATTAATTTTCGCAGGAATGCTTCTTTTTTATTTAGGCATTCAATTTTTAGGTGACCAAACTCCCTATACCGGTCTACGCGCTTTTTGGATGAATTTATCCCCAATTGAAAAGCTTCCATTGGCCCATTTCAATCGTCCACCAGACTTTAATTTTGTAGGTATTTTTTGGCAAGATGGCATTGCTGGATCGGTTGGTTTTTTATTTTTAAATCAAGGTTTAATTATGCGGTTTATGGCAGCTAGAAGCGTTAACGATGGGCGAAAAGCTGTGGCATTTAATACGTTAGTTATTTTACCAATATCAGCCATAGTTGTTTCAAATGCAGGGTGGATAGGCAGAGCAATAACCAATGCACTACCAGGGACGCTCCCTGTAGATATGGCAGCCAATGATGTATTTGTCGCGGTCACAAATATTGTTTCTTCTCCTGGCGTATTCGGTTTTATTATTGCAGCTCTATGTGCTGCATTGATGTCAACAGCGGATACGCTTGTAAATGCTTCATCTGCAATTATTGTCAATGATATTTATAAACCCCTTTCAAAGAAAAAACATAGCGATACAGAACAATTGCATTTTGCCAGATGGACATCCCTTGGTGTTAAGGTCATCGCGGTTATAATGGTACCTTTTTTCAATTCTTTTGATTCCATTTATGAAGCGAATGGTTGGTTTCATTCTACATTTACACCACCTTTAGCGGTAGGAGTCTTTCTAGGAATCTTTTGGAAAAGATTTACTACCCCAGCGATCATTGCTACATTTGTAGGAGGCTCATTTTTAATGATACTCGGACAGTTCTATCCTGAATTAATTAGCCCTTTTGCGCATGGAATAGAGCTCAGACCAGATAAAGGCTATTCATATATTGGAGCCTTATACAATATTTTTGTATGTGCAAGCGTTGGTATTATTGTTACCTTATTTACAAAACCTGATTCTGATAAAAAATTAAAAGGACTAACAATTTTTGATGCTCCAAAGCTGAAAGAGATTTATAAGGGTTCTCAGCCTAATGAAGCATTAGGAAAATCAGTAAAGGTTGGTTGGAAAATGATAGAAAATGATCAAGATACCATGCAATTTTCAAAAAATGATATGAAAAAAATGAAAGCCAATCCCGGTGACTTCTTATATATTCAGGATGCTAGGTGGTGGCTCGGTGGATTAAAATCAGCCCATTCAGTTTACGGAAAGCCGCATAACGAAGATGGCGTTGTGTATATTAATGCATCCCATTTGGATCATGGTCAATTTCTTGAAGGTTTGCAATTAAAAGCAGAGAAAGAAATGTAATTATATTAGCGTCTGCGTAATAAATATTTTAAATTCGCGCCGCTTATTAAATTATTTAATGCAGTCCGGAGTAGCTCAGTTGGTAGAGCGAGTGGCTGTTAACCACCAGGTCGGGGGTTCGAGTCCCTCCTCCGGAGCAATATAAATAACGGCTATCCTTTTATAGTTTAGCCGTTATTTTCACTGATTTAATCAATAGTTAAGGAATTGACTTAATGATTGATTAATCTATAAGTTTATTTTTGATAATCTTGAGGAAAAATGAATAATCGTGGTGAAGAAAGACGCTTTGAAGATCGTAGAGCGAACAATGACCGTCGCAAGGAAGATATTCCAGTCGCCAATGACCGTCGTTCTGGCGTTGATCGTAGAGATAGCGCAGATCGTAGATCGGGAGACGACAGACGTCAGGATTGAACTTAGTGTTTTCTAAAGTAAATCAATTTACTTCATTAGTCTTAACATTATGGCTGACTGTTTTCACTCAGCTATCAGTTTTGCACGTTGGGCATGCTCACGAACTTTTGCCAGTTGAGCAAAGTATGTGTGATGAGAATTGCGATGATTCTTCACATGATAAAGCTGGAGATTCATGCGATTGGTTTATCGCTAATAGACTCATTACGCATAGCGGATCTTTCTTAGATCATTCATCTCCACTATATTTAGAATTAACCTCTGAAGTTTTTACAAATTTAGAATTTCATTATTTTGCTATCGATCACGCAAATTTTTCGACGCGTGCCCCACCTACCCATAGTATTTAAAATTACATATATCAGCAGTTGCTAGCTGACAAAAAAACAAACTTAATTAATAAAATAAAAATAAAATAAGGA
>JAYZHS010000129.1:0-6162 GCA_036166315.1 Fidelibacterota bacterium | reverse complement strand
CGATGGAAATCCCAAATGCCCCACCGGGCTCACCAATTGGGTTAACTGCTCAATGCTCTCAGGGTAATTAAAATTTTTAATTTGCAGTAACCACCCAGTCAATTATTCCCGAAAAACTATTCAAGCGAATCTTAGATAGTTTGGGTGAATTAGATTTATCATTATTAGTAATTGTGATGTTTGAATTAAGTAGATAGCTATAAACTATTGTGTCATTGAGCCCGAGAATTTGAATAGTTGATGAATCTTGACCTTTAAAATCTGTAACAATCAACGTTGAATGTAAAGATTTATTGCTAGATACATTGATTGATAAATCAAACGTCTTATCATAATTAAAAACATCGCCCCTTAATGAAAAAGAAAAAACATCATTTTTATTTATTATGGCAGGCAAATTTTCAACCAAGCCATGATCGGGATCTGGGGGCCCCACACATGTAATAAATAGAGAAGCAGATATGATAAATAGTAAATTTTTCAATCTTCAATTTCTTTCTTTGTGGAATCATGACCAAGTTGAAGTTCATTTATTTTATCCATTGGTTTCTCAAGGGCTCTAAATCGCGGACCTTTTAATTCATCATAGTGATTTGTCAAGGCGCTAATTGATTTTCCCATAGCATGTATTTTTTCAGTAAACTGCTCCCATTGTTTTCTAAAAACACCTACCAGGTCTTGCATTTCCCCTGCTTTCTGTTCCATGGCAAAGTTAGACACAGCTTGCCTAATCAATGACAATATCGCATAAAGTGTTATAGGTGAACATAAGAGAACTTTTTTTGAAAGAGAGAAATCGATTAAATCTTTATCTTCTTGATTTAAAAATGCATATACGCTCTCATTGGGAATAAACATTAATACATAGTCAACGGTACCTTCTTCAGGATTAATATAGGAACGTTTTTCTATAGCCCTTACATGACTTCGAACATCTTTAATGAAAGCATTCTTCTCTAAGTCTTTATCGTTATCATTAGTAGCGCTTAGATAATTTTCATAGTGCGCCAATGGAAATTTTACATCCATGTTAATTATCTTATCATTTGGAAGTTTAAAAGTAAAATCCGGCCTACCATCTCCAGTTTGAAGTTGTTTTTCAAAATTTATACCTTCAATTAGACCCATAAAATTCAAAATATCTTCAACCATGCGCTCACCCCACTGACCGCGCTCTTGAGAGCTTGATAAAATACGTGAAAGCTTGTTGGTAGTTTCTGCCAGATCGCCAATTCCTTTTTGAGAGCTTTTCACATGCCCTTTAAGTTCATTCGTAGATTTATCTAACCCTTCCAGTTTTGATTTCATATCCAAAATTGTTTGGTCTATTAATTCTTTTTTTTGATTGAGCTGACTATCGGAAGATTTTAATAGTTCAGAGAATTTGTTTTCAGCTAACTTTAAAAAACTATCTAGATTTTGATCAAGAGCCTGCTTGGAAAGATCTCCAAATTCTGCTTTTAGGTTTTCACGGTTTTGCTGCACTGAATCATTTGTTTTTCTATTAAAAAACCAGAATCCAAACGCACCAAAAATGCAGCCTATAGTAAAAATAATAATAGGTATAATGTTCATTTTACTTCTATTAAATCCAGAATTAAACGAATAACCTCTCCTGATGCTGTTCCAGGGTTTTGATAAGCAAGTTTTTTATCACCCCACGCAGATCCTGCAATGTCAAAATGACACCAGGGTATATTATCATCTACAAATGCTTTTAGGAATGCACCACCAGCTATTGTACCTGCCTGACCTGGAGCGCCTAAGTTTTTGACATCTGCAATTTTTGATTTTACTTGATCTAAATATTCATCCCACAATGGAAATTCCCATACTTTTTCTCCAGTAATTTCAGAAGAGTTTTTTATTGCAGAAATTAAAGAAGGGTCCGTGCCCATGATTCCAGATGCAATATGACCTAATGCGACCACTACTGCTCCGGTAAGTGTTGCAAAATCTAAAATATATTCAGGATCATAGTGCTTACAGGCATATGAAAGAGCATCTGCCAATATCAATCTTCCCTCGGCATCAGTATTTAAGACTTCTATGGTTTTTCCATTGTAAGCTGTAAGAATATCTCCAGGACGGTAGGCTTTATCTCCGCTCATATTTTCTGTAGATGGTATTATTCCAATAATATTGCTTTTAGGCTTAATGATTGATACAGCTTTCATAACACCAAGGACGACTCCAGACCCGCACATATCATACTTCATTTCATCCATTTTAGCAGCAGGCTTGATTGAAATACCGCCACTGTCAAATGTCAAGCCCTTCCCTACCAATACCTTAGGTTTTTGTTTTTTAGGACCATTAAAATATTCTAAAATAATAAATTTTGGCGGCTCATCAGTTCCAGATGCTACGCCTGCCAATGCGCCCATCCCTATTTTAGTAAACTTATCTCTATCAAAGACGGTTACTTTGACATCAGATGAATTACCAATTTCAAGAGCATTATCAGCTAAATGCGATGGGGTTGCAATATTTCCAGGACGATTTTCAAGATCTCGCGCAAAACAAACAGAGTTGCCTATAATTGCGCCTCGCTCAACAGCTTTTTTATTGCCACCTGCAATGCTGGCATGGCGCAATACAAAAAGATCGTCTTTTTTTGACTTGAATTCGTTGAACTGATAGCTACCCAATACCATCCCTTCAGATGCTGCTTGTGACATGACATTTTCTTTAGCCTCAATTGGTAAGAGAAAGGTGACAGAATCGATTTTATCTGCAATACAAGATTTAGCAACTGCTGCTGCTGAAATTCTTAGCGTCTCAGGGGTTAAATTACCTTTTGGACCTAATCCATATACATAAGCAACAAAACCTTTTTTACCAACGATACGCGTCACTTCACCTACTTTACCCTTGATCAGATCTGCAGATAAATTA
Organism: Fidelibacterota bacterium; assembly: GCA_036166315.1. GTDB lineage: Bacteria > Fidelibacterota > Marinisomatia > Marinisomatales > TCS55 > TMED108. The sequence continues at coordinate 3,264 of JAYZHS010000129.1, read as the reverse complement.
TGTGAAATTGCTCTCCCTGATTTCCTATTAACCCCCTGAAGTTGACGATTTAATTGCAAATTATCGTAAATTCCTACTGATACAGATTGGTCATTTGAACTATGCCAATCATTAGTTATGTGTTTAATTTTTAAAAGATTTGCCATTTTTTTCCTTATTTTAGAAAAATGTTATATAAAAAGTGCTACTTAAATTATGATTGTAATCAAAATAATCAAATAATGTTATAGATAAATCACTTTAATGGAGAAATTATCGTATGAATACAAAAAAAATAAATTTAAATAAAAAATTTAATAAAATTTCTGATCACTGGTCGCCAAAAGTTATTGCTGAGATGAATGACTATCAATTTAAACTTGCCAAAGTTAAGGATGAGTTTATTTGGCATAAACATGATAACACAGATGAAGCATTTATTGTAGTAAATGGAACTCTAACCATAGAATTCAAAACTGAAACGGTGATGCTTGGTCCTGGTGAAATGATAGTTGTCCCAAAAGGCGTAGAGCATAAACCTAGGGCTGATCAAGAATGCAATATTATGCTAATTGAACCTAGGGGCGTTACTAATACTGGTGACAGCGAAAGCGAAATGACTGCAGAAAATGATGTATGGATTTAAGCTACTCTTCGATGCCTTTGATTAAACTTTTAACAACAGAAGGATCAGCTAGCGTTGATATATCTCCCAAGTCATCAAACTCATTTTCAGCAATTTTTCTTAATATTCTTCTCATAATTTTCCCTGAACGTGTTTTTGGCAAACCGGTTGTAAATTGAATTTTGTCAGGTTTGGCATGGGGGCCTATTTCTATAGCTACGCTATTTTTAATTGCTTCTTTTATTGTTAAATCAGATTCTGTACCTGTCATCAGTGTTACAAAAGCATAGATGCCTTGGCCTTTAATATCATGCGAAAAACCAACCACCGCTGCTTCAGCTACACCATCAGCTTTTCCTATTGCACCTTCCACTTCAGCTGTACCAATTCGATGCCCTGAAACATTCAATACGTCATCCACTCTCCCCGTAATCCAATAATAACCATCTTCATCTCTAAATGCGCCATCACCGGTAAAATAATATCCCTCAAATTGTGAAAAGTAAGTTTCTTTAAAGCGCTGATGATCACCATAAACAGTTCTCATTTGACCTGGCCAAGATGATTTAATTGCAAGAAATCCACCAGTATTATTTTCACTAATTTCATCTCCATCATCAGATAATAGAACTGGTTTAATTCCAAAAAAAGGGAGTGTGGCAGAACCCGGCTTGATGGGAGTTGCTCCAGGCAGAGGCGAAATCATGATCCCTCCCGTTTCCGTTTGCCACCAAGTATCTACAATAGGGCATTGCTCACCGCCTATCAGTTTATAATACCATTCCCATTCAGGTTGCTTAATTGGCTCTCCAACGGTACCCAATAATCTGAGTGATGTTAAATCATGAGTCTTGATCCAATCATCACCTTCCTTCATCAGTGCTCGCAAGGCGGTTGGAGCTGTGTAGAATAAAGTAACCTTATATTTATCAACAACATCCCAAAATCTTCCAAAGTCTGGATAGTTTGGTACACCTTCAAAAATAACAGATGAAGCGCAATTTGAAAGAGGACCATAGACAATATATGAGTGACCTGTAATCCAACCTATGTCAGCAGTGCACCAATAAATGTCATCACTTTTATAATCAAAAATAGTATTAAAGGTAAAATTTGCATAGAGCAGGTAACCTCCAGTAGTGTGAAGGACTCCCTTTGGTTTTCCAGTTGATCCTGAAGTATAAAGAATAAACAAGGGATCTTCAGCGTCCATGCGTTCAGGCTCACAATATAATTCAGCTTTTTCAATTTCTTGATGCCACCATAAATCACGTCCATCTTTCATGGTAACTTCATGCCCTGTTCTTTTAACAACTATTATGTGCTCTATGGATGGCGTCTGCTTTGATGCTGTATCGGCATTTGACTTCATTGGGATATCGAGTTTTGTACCTCTAACACCGGTATCTTGTGTAATCAATAATTTGCATTTAGAATCATTTATTCTATCGCGAAGAGAATCTGGACTAAATGCTCCGAATACCACAGAATGGACAGCCCCTATTCGCGCGCAAGCCAACATGGCAACCGGTAGCTCAGGAATCATTTGCATATATAGACAGACCCTGTCACCCTTTGAAACATTTAAATTTTTTAAAACATTCGAAAATTTATTAACCTCAACAAGCAGTTCGTTAAATGTATAGCTTTTAGTTTCAGTATTGTCATTTCCTTCCCAAAAAAAAGCAATACGATCTCCATGCCCATTTTCTATGTGTCGATCTAAGCAATTGTAGCTCACATTTAGTTTTCCATTTATAAACCATCTAATTTGAGGCTTAGTAAAATCAACATCGCTTATTTTATCCCATTTTTCGTACCAATCAATACGCTCTGCTTTTTTGCTCCAAAAATTGTCACTATCTTTTACTGAAAAAGTATATTCATCTAAATAATCTTCCAGCGATTTGAATTTGGCATTTAAGGAAAGTTTTTGAGGGGGGTCATATTTCTGTTTATTCATTTTTCTTTTCTGTATGATTAATTAATGGTTCAGATAAAAGTTTTACATCTTGATTCATTACCCATCCTGCAAAAAAGTTCGATGATTGTTTATCGTGCAGGTCAATACGCACGCTGCCAAAGAGTCTATTGCCAGCAACTTTGGTTATTACTAGCTGATCGCCTCTGCTAAGGAAAAATAATATTTCAGAACCATTTTCTGGACCTTTACGAAACGGAGTAAGATCTTTAATAACTGAATATAGCGATGCACCCGGAATTACATCTAAGCGAAAAAGCTGTATCGCTCGATCTGACTGCCCTTCCGGAACATCGATCAATCCTTGCCAAACAGGATACCTTCCTCCGGTCTCAATCAAGAGACTAATCGGATTTTCTTTATCTCTATCTACTGGAATTCTTAATCTTGTATATCCCATGCTATCTGCCATTGTAGTTGAAATAAGAACGCCAGATTGAAAAGTATTAATTAATGCATCTGCAACTGGAGAATGATCAGATCCATCAATAATATTTAATTTTATAATATCTGTTTTTGGTAATATTTCAAAGTAACCAAGATCTATTTCTCCGGATGATTTCGAGAATAATCGATAAATGGTCTCATATGAACCCCCAATTGGTTCAAGACTTGCTATATTTCCTAGAGTATCTGAATTTAAAATATTTTCAGGAAGAATAACTTGGATAGAGTCTTC
>JAYZHS010000128.1:0-4287 GCA_036166315.1 Fidelibacterota bacterium | reverse complement strand
AAAGAACCCAGTTCTTGCTTCAAACGCTCATAGCTTATGCTCAAACCAAGGGCGCTAGATTACCATTCAATACCAATACTCCATATTTAAATACAATACTACCGTCGGATCAATTAGAGTACCCTGGTGATCTTGATTTAGAGCAAGCAATCACAGCGATTATTCGCTGGAACGCTATGGCAATGGTCACGCGAGCCAACAAAGAAACTTCTGGAATTGGTGGCCATATTTCTACTTATGCATCTGCTGCTACGCTATATGAGGTTGCGTTTAATCACTTCTTTAAAGGGCTAGAGCACCCCGATGGGCAAGATTTAATTTTCTTTCAAGGGCACGCTTCTCCAGGAATATATTCCCGCGCTTTTCTTGAGGGCCGTCTTTCTTCAAAAAAGCTTGATAGTTTTAGGCATGAATTGTCAGACGGCGGGGGGCTGTCCTCATATCCCCACCCATATTTAATGCCTGATTTTTGGCAATTCGCAACAGTTTCAATGGGATTAGGGCCAATTATGGGGATTTACCAAGCAAGATTTATGCGGTATATGATCGATAGAGGATTTATAAAAGATACCGGAAGAAAGGTTTTTGTTTATACAGGGGACGGTGAAATGGATGAGCCCGAGTCTTTAGGGGCTTTAACCTTAGCATCCAGAGAAAACCTTGACAATCTGATCTTCGTTGTAAATTGCAATTTACAAAGATTGGATGGGCCTGTTCGCGGCAACTCAAAGGTGATTCAAGAGCTAGAAGGTGCGTTTAGAGGTGCGGGCTGGAATGTTATAAAAGTTATATGGGGCTCTGATTGGGATGAACTATTTCAAAAAGATGTAAATGGAAAACTTGTGAAAAGACTTGGCGATTTAGTTGATGGAGACCTATTAAAATACACCGTTGAGGGTGGAGAATATTTTAGAAAAGAATTTTTTGGCAAGGACCCTGAGCTTTTGGAAATGGTTAAAGATTTATCTAATGAGGAGCTAGAACAAATGCTCGCGGGTGGGCATGACCCTATAAAAATGTATTCAGCCTATCATGAGGCAATGAATTTTGCGGGCAAACCCACTGCTATTTTAGCAAGAACCATCAAGGGATATGGACTTGGTCAGGCTGGCGAAGGTAGAAACATAACCCACAATCAAAAAAAGCTTAACGAAAATGAATTGCTTTATTTTAGAGATAGGTTTTCCATACCACTAAGCGATAAAGATGCGGCTAATGCATCATTTAAATCCTTTAATAAAAATTCAAAAGAATTTAAGTATATAAAAAATAAACGAGATCTACTTGGAGGCCCAGTACCGATTAGATCAAATAAGTCAAAAAAACTTACGATACCTAATATTAAAATATTTGATGAGTTGCTAAAAGGAACAGGTGGTCGAGAAATTTCCACCACGATGGCCTACGTGCGATTACTGACACTACTAACTAAAGATAAAACAATTGGAAAGCATATTGTACCCATTGTTCCTGATGAGGCAAGAACATTTGGAATGGATCCTTTATTCAGGCAGTTGGGAATTTATTCCCACAAAGGACAGTTATATGATCCAGTGGATTCCGACCAATTCTTATATTACAAAGAGGCAAAAAATGGACAAATTTTAGAAGAAGGTATCAATGAAGCAGGCGCAATGTCATCCTTTTGTGCTGCAGCAACTAGCTATAGTAACCACGGAATCAAAATGATACCGTTTTACATTTATTATTCTATGTTCGGCTTTCAACGTGTTTGGGATCTTATTTGGGCGTCCGGCGACATGAGGGCACGTGGCTTTCTTTTAGGTGGAACAGCAGGCAGAACCACGCTCAACGGGGAAGGCTTACAACATCAAGATGGCCACAGTCACCTTGCCGCAGCAGCAACGCCAAATATCAAGGCGTACGACGTTGCCTATGGATATGAAATTGCAACCATCATTCATCGTGGATTAATTGAAATGTGCCAAGATGAAAAAGATGTTGTTTATTATTTAACACTTGAGAATGAAAATTACCAACATCCTGAAATTCCAAAAGGATCAGAGAGTGGAATTATAAAAGGTTTATATAAAATAAAAGAGCCAAATAATCCTGATATTCGTTTATTGGGTAGCGGCCCATTGATGGGAGAAACTTTTGCGGCAGCGGAGTTGTTAAAGAAAGACTGGAAAATAGACTGTGGTATATGGAATGTAACAAGCTTTAGTGAGTTAAGGCGCGATGCTCAGGCTGCAGAGCGCTGGAATTTAATGCACCCAACAAGTAAAAATAAAAAAACATACCTTGATGAATGTTTAGGTGATAAGCCTATTCCTGTAGTTGCAGTATCTGACTATGTTAAAATGGTTTCAGAGCAAATTGGACCTTATATACCGGCACCATACTATACACTAGGTACTGATGGATTTGGCCGTAGCGACACTAGAGAAAATCTGCGACATTTCTTTGAAGTCGATAGATATTATATTACTTTATGTGCCATACGTTCATTAATTATAGATAAAAAATTAGATTCCTCAATAGCAGAGAAAGCAATTTTAAAATATAAAATTGATCCTAAAAAACCTAATCCACTAAATTTATAAATGGCAAAATCAGTAAAAGAAATTATTCTACCGGACCTTGGAGAGGGTATTGATGGAGCAGAGGTCAGCGAAGTATCTGTTGCTGTAGGGGATACGCTTAGCCAAGGCGACACAATAGTTGTTTTAGAATCTGATAAGGCATCCATGGAAATACCATCAGATGACGATGGTATCGTAAAAGAAGTGCTAGTTACTACTGGAAAAGAGATTAATGTAGGCGACCTATTAATCAAGCTTGAAATAGAGCAATCTTCACCCTCAAAAGAGAATAAAGAATCTGAAGTAAAAAGTGATGCAAACGAACCAGGAACTACTGAGACTGCGCAGCCCACAGAATCAAAACCAAAACCAGACCCACAGTTACCAGTAGATGGTAAGATTTTTGCCTCACCTGGTGTTCGTAGGCTTGCAAGAGAGCTTTCTATAAACCTACAACATATCACTGCTTCTGGAGATAAAGGTAGAATCACCAAAGAAGATCTTAATAATTATATAAAGCTCCAAATGGCCAACCAGCAAGGCGTTGCCCAATCAATAAATAAAGAGATTGATTATGCCCAATGGGGTGCTATAGAAGAAATAAAACTAAGTAAAATAAAAAAGATCACCGGTCGACGTTTACAGGAAGCGTGGCAAAACATACCGCACGTAACTCAATTTGATGAAGCTGATATTACAGATTTAGATACAATAAGACGTAAAATGAAACAGGAATCGGAAAAAAAAGATATCAAAATAACGTTCCTCCCTTTTTTGATGAAAGCTGCAGTTGAAGTACTACGATCAATGCCCGAATTTAATAGTTCGTTAAACCATACAAGCGAGACCCTTATAATAAAAAAATATTATAATATTGGTATTGCAGTTGATACCCCAAATGGACTTATTGTACCAGTAGTTAGAGATGTAGATAAAAAGACCATTTTTGATTTATCTATTGAGCTGGCGGATATAAGCGACAAAGCTAGATCTAATGCACTTAAACCAAAGGATCTTTCGGGCGGCACCTTTACAATTTCTAGTCTAGGTGGAATTGGAGGAAAATATTTTACCCCAATCATCAATCCTCCAGAGGTAGCAATTTTAGGAATATCTAAAAGTGTTTGGGAAAATATATATAACCATGAATCCAAGTCTTCAGAGCCTAGATATATTATGCCTTTTTCATTATCTTATGATCACCGTATAATTGATGGTGCAGCTGCAGCAAAGTTCACCAGCGCATTCAGCAACACGATTGAAGAGCTTTCTTTTTTAAAAAAATAGTATGAGCAAAAATAAACATACAGAAATTCTTGTAATAGGCGCGGGGCCAGGTGGATATGCAGCAGCTTTTCGAGCGGCTGACCTTGGGAAAAAAGTAACTTTAGTGGATCGTGATAAAGTTATGGGTGGTGTTTGTTTAAATAGAGGATGTATACCCTCAAAAGCCTTATTGCACATTACAAAAGTAATGGATGAAGCGGCTTCGCTATCTAAAGCAGGTGTAACATTTGGAAAGCCTAAAATAGATATAGATACTATTCGTCAACATAAAGATAAAATTGTATCGCAACTGAATAATGGAATTGCAGGTATGGCTAAAGCAAGGAAGGTAGATTTTTTGCAAGGCAAGGCAATGTTTAGATCTAATTCAGAAGTAGAAGTAGTAAATGGAAAGAAAAAAGAAGTGTTATCATTTGACCGGTGCATTATTGCTGCTGGCTCATCCTCTGCTATG
>JAYZHS010000127.1:0-12070 GCA_036166315.1 Fidelibacterota bacterium | reverse complement strand
GCTAGCTGACAAAAAAAACAAACTTAATTAATAAAATAAAAATAAAATAAGGAGCTATAATGTCAATTATTGATATTAGCACTTCACGCAATTACTTGTACACCCTTTTAGCTGGATTTGTACTTTTATTTGCAGTTAGTTGTGAAGATAAAAACGATGACGATGAAGGTCATACTGATGCGGATGGTTTTGTTCTTGAAACAGAAGATGGTGTACAGGCCTACAAAGAGCTTAAAGGAGTCGTAACTGGATCTATCTCTCTTGGGGTAGGGGACACCTTGCACTATATGGTCCATTTTCTTGATCATGATGGAAACGAAATTGAACATGAAGAAGACGGTCATGATGACCATGGCCATGATGACCATGGTGACGATGAAGATGGAGTTAGGGTATCGGGCGCTAATGCATCTATAGCCGTTGTTGAGATGGTTGAAGAAGAAGAAGACGGTCACGATGATCATGATCACGGCGATGAGCATGGAGATAAAGTCCTGCAAATTGTTGGCGTTTCAAATGGTACAACCTACTTCAAGCTTGAGTTGATGCATGGTGATCATGCTGATTACACATCAGCTAACCTTGTGCCTGTAGTTGTCAAATAAACGCAATAATAAACAATGTTCTTGTAGTTGCAAAGTCAATCGTGGGATCATTGTAGTAACTTCGGCTTTGAGCATACTTTTTGCTCAAAGCCGTACTGTTACTGGTTTTGTTTTTGATAAAGAAAAGCAATATCCACTTCAAAGCGTAAATATATTTGTATTTGGAGAAGATATAGGGACTGTATCAAACGAAGATGGTTCTTTTGAAATTCAAAATATACCCAAAGAGTCTTTTAGTTTATCCTTTGCGCTGATTGGGTATCAAGATACCACAGTTTTAATAAATTCCAATGAGACCAATATTGATTTAGGCCCTATTTATCTTAATATTGAAATTTTGCATTTTAATGAGATATCTGTTGGCGCCCACCCTGAGCTTAAAGGTTCAAAAACCATATCAACCATTTCTCTTTCTGGATCAGAAATGCATGAAAAAATGAAAGGAACACTGGCGGCTACACTTTCTGATGAAATGGGGGTGGAAGTAGGTTCAATGGGTCAGGCTACAGCAAGACCCGTTCTTAGAGGGTATTCTGGCGATCGTTTCTTGATGACTGACGGTGGTTTAAAATTGGGAGACCTTTCTCAAACCTCTGCAGATCATGCTGTGAGCATAGATATGACAACCGCTCAGAGCATTGAAGTCATAAGAGGTGCTAAATCTTTGATTTATGGCTCGAATGCGATTGCTGGAGTAATTGACATAGATAAAAATTCAATGCCAGAAGTCAAGTTTGACCATTCACATTTTCATGGAATAATTGGGGGAGAGTCTGGAAATAGTAGTCTATTTACCAACGTAGTGTATCACTTACCTTTTAAAAACAATCAATTAAGATTTTCAGTCTTGAATCGTTCTGCTGGAGATCAAATGACTCCGGTGGGTGTTTTGAAGAATACATCCGTGAATAATAATGAATTTTTTACAGGAATTTCAAATTATGGAGATAAAGGTAGAACCAGCGCTTCGGTAGAGTTTTTGTCAATGAATTATGGTATACCAGGAAGTCCGGAAGGCCATATTAGCGGTGTTGACCTTGAAATGAAGAAGATTACACAAAAATTAATTCTACATCGAGATATTCAATTATTTGATAAATATAATATTTTTGATCTTGAACAAAGATTTGTTGGTTACGAGCATAGAGAATTTGAATCCAATGATGATTATGCAGCTGTAAGGTTGAGGCAACAAATATTGTCTGTGCAAGGAAAGCTTTCTGGATTTGGAAGGGTACTAGGTTCTTTGTTTCAATATAGAAAGTTTAGCGCTGGAGGGTTCTACTGGACGCCCAACACTGATGAAATTAATCTAGCCTTATTTTCTTTTAGAGAGATTGATTTAAAAAATTTTACGCTGCAAAATTCGTTTAGATATGAAATGCTCTCAGTGCTTCCCATTGTTTCTGAGGTTCTTTTCTCAAGCATTGACAAATCTTTAGTTAAAGACAGAACATTTCATCTGGGCTCGGCGATGCTCACCTTATTGAAAGATTGGAATCATTGGGCACTTTCAACGAGTGCTATGTACACCCAACGCGCTCCCGGTATCGAAGATTTATTTTCTGATGGACCTCATCTGGGCAGCTACTCTTACGAAATTGGTCAACCCAATCTTGATTTAGAATCAACATTAGGATTTGAAATATCTACTAAATATGAGAAAAATAAATTTTCTTCAAGCGTAACTGCGTTCAATAATTACAGCCCTAATTATCATTTATTTTCAAAGATTGGAAATGGATATGTCCCAGGGGCAGATTGGATTGAATGGGGCAGTGGATCTACTGGATGGCTTTACAAATATCAAATGAAGGGTGTTGAGGCAAATATATCTGGTTTAGAGTTCGATCTCTCTTACAAAGTGAATAATGCAACCTTTAGCGTTGATTACTCTACGGTGATTGGAGAAGATATTACCGCTTCAATGCCTCTGTCTTATATGCCCGCATCGAAAGCAAGAGGAAGGTTTTCATTTAAAGGAAAAAATAATTTATCCTACACATTTCAGGCTGTTAAAGGGTTCGATCAGAAAAGATTGGGTCAATTTGAAGATCAAACGGATGGATATATCTGTATGGACCTTTACGGAAGCTACAGCATAAATAGAAAGAACGGCTCTCATAAGATTGTCTTCCAAATTGACAATATTTTTGATCAGATCTATTATAATCATCTTTCTAGAATAAAATCAATCATGCCTGAAACCGGAAGAAGCATAACGCTTCAATATAGATTCTTGTTCTAGTAAGATTACCATTCAAAACTTAAATCTCTAAATGTATAATTAAGTATATTTAGGTATGAAAAAAATCATTTTAATTACACTTTACTGTTTTGCTTTGCAGCTTGTCGCGCAAAGCAAAAAAAATCCTGCGGAAGGAATTTTTATGGATAAAGTTGAAAGAACCGATAAAGAATGGCAGGCATGCCTGACCCCTGCGGAATACCAAATTCTAAGGGAAAAAGGTACAGAAAGGGCGTTTACAGGAAAATATTATAATCATAAAGAGGTGGGTACTTACGTGTGCGCTGGATGCGATAATGAACTCTTCAGTTCTAATACCAAATACGACTCTGGTTCAGGTTGGCCTGCTTTTTATGACGCTTTAGATAAGAGCAAGGTTAACACAAAAATGGATTACAGTTTTGGAATGAAACGAATTGAGGTTACGTGCGCAAAATGTGATTCTCATCTTGGGCATGTATTTGAAGATGGACCAAAGCCTACAGGACTCAGATACTGTATAAATTCCTTAGCGTTAGATTTTGTATCAAAAAAATAATTTTAAATTAAAACAAGGAGTATAAATGAATCTTCAACTGGTTTTTAAAATTGGGGCAGTTTGGCTATTAATGTGGGCAGTGATGCAGATATTTATGCCAGAAATGGCTAATACGTACGGATGGGAGCTCACAACAGAACTTAAAAGTCTAAGTCGTGGATTTGGAGTAAGTATCCTTTCGCTATCTGTTATGCATTGGGTCATCCCTATGTGGGGTGGTGAAAATATGTCTAAATTTGGCCAAGTAACAGGGGCGATGTGGGTCGTTTTCATTTTGTTTCAACTTAATGATCTAAGACTAGATCTAGCGCCAATGAATGCTGAATTTATGGTACCTGTGGGATTGAATATTGTTATAGCTACATTGTTTTTTGTGTATAGCAGAAACTAATTAATATGAAAACTAAATAACTATCAATTATAATATTAAGGGACAAAAATGGAATTATTTTATTTTACAGTTGGATGGGTGGTATCGCTTGCAGGATTTTATGTGATTCATAAACTTATTACGATAGCCGAAGAGAAAGAGAATTAATTACAGTACAATTATTTCAATAATGAAAAAAATAACTATTTATAGTACAGATTGGTGTAGATATTGTGATCTAGCTAAAATGTTTCTAGATAAAAAAGGATGGAAATATGAAGAAATCAATATTGAAAAACTTGGATGGGATCGTTCAAAATTATTAGAGGTTGGAAAAGCAACAACGGTTCCTCAAATTGTGATTGATGGTAAACCAATCGGTGGCTATGATGATCTAATAAAGCTTTATACGTAATGTTAAAATGAACTTATTATTTAAATACATCTCTAACATTTAGGTAGAAAAATGGCTGATCATAACAATCGTTTTTCTAGCAGACTAACATTCTTGTTAAGCGCCTTAGGCATTGCGGTAGGCACAGGAAATATTTGGCGCTTCCCAAGGATTGTTGCATCAAATGCCGGTGAAGAGGGTGCAGGTGCATTTCTTGTTGCTTGGATAACATTTCTCTTTCTATGGAGTATACCTCTAATTATTGTTGAATACATCATGGGTCGTCAATCACGAATGGGCACCATTGGAGCATTTGCTAATTTTATGGGAAAGCCATTTGCATTTCTTGGTGGATTTGTAGGTTTTGTTTCAACAGCGATTGCTTTTTTTTATTCTGTAATTGTAGGGTGGAATATTTATTATTTTGGAATAATTACCTTTACTGATCTGCCGCAAACCAATCAAGCATCATTAATGTTGTGGAGCTCGTTTCAGGATAGCTTATTTCCTATTCTTTTTCATGGCGTAGCAATGACAGTAGGAGGATTGGCAATATATAAAGGAGTATCATCAATAGAAAAAGTCAACAAGGTTTTAATTCCTGTGCTGCTCGGTATTGTCATGCTATCGGTTCTACGAGCCATAAGCCTACCTGGATCGTTTGAAGGAATTTCATATTTATTTACGCCAGACTGGTCTCAGTTAAAGCGACCGGGTATCTGGGTAGATGCCCTTGCTCAAAATGCTTTTGATACAGGAGCGGGATTTGGACTATTTCTAACATACGCTATTTATATTAAAAAGCGCTATGGCGTTGTAAAGAATGCATTTACAACTGCAATTGGAAATAATCTGGTTTCTATGCTAGCCGCAATAATGATATTCAGTACAGTTTTTTCTATACTTGGTAATGAGATGGGAATGCAACAATCTGAGATTTTAGAAATAATGAAAACTTCTGGTCCGGCTGCAACCGGGTTGACATTTATCTGGATGCCATTATTATTTGCCAAGATGGCTTTTGGAAAGCCTTTAGCAATTCTATTCTTTTTGGGTCTTAGTTTTGCTGGATTTTCATCGTTAATCTCAATGCTAGAATTAGCTGTACGCAACTTGATTGATTTTGGCGTAAAGCGTTCAACTGCAGTAATGTGGATTGTTGGTGCTTCATTTATTTTAGGTATTCCATCTGCGATGAGCTTAGAAATTTTAGGAGACCAGGACTTTGTATGGAGCGTTGGATTAATTATTTCAGGAGTATTAATGGCGATTGCTGCGATCAAGTACGGATTACCCCGCATCATGGATGAAGTCAGCTCAGAGAGTCAAGGCGATTGGCCGTTCCCATCTTGGTGGCCATTCATTGTGAAATATATTGCCCCAATGGTTGGAGTTGTTTTAGTAACATGGTGGATGATCGAAAGTCCCAGTTTTTTTGTTACATGCTTAACTCAATGGGGTATTATTTTAATTATATTTTATATGTTAAATGGTTTTATGAATAAAAGATTTACCAATGATCTTAATAATTAACGCAAGAAGACAATAATATGAAGATAATACTGATTAGCATATCCCTTTTTTCTTGGACAATATCCCAAACTACAAAAAATCAGTTTCAACAATCGATCGATGATCGCGCTGAGCAATTTGAAACGATTGCTAAATCTATATGGGATTGGGCAGAAATGGGCTATCAGGAAGAGAAAAGTTCATCCCTTTTACAGCAGACATTGAAAGAGGAAGGTTTTTCAATTCAAGCTGGAGTAGCAGATCTTCCAACAGCCTTCATTGCAGAATACGGTTCCGGCTCCCCGATTATTGGAATTCTTGCTGAATTTGACGCCTTACCAGGTATATCTCAGCAAGTTGCAACTGTAAGAAAACCAATCCCCAATAAAAATGGCGGGCATGCTTGCGGACATCATTTATTTGGAACAGCATCAACGGCTGCCGCAATCACAATTAAAAACTATCTTAATAAAACTAAAACAAAAGGTACGATTAGGCTCTACGGTACACCCGCAGAAGAAGGTGGATCTGGAAAAGTGTACATGGTAAGGTCTGGACTTTTTGATGATGTAGATATTGTTCTTGATTGGCATGCTTCAGACAAAAACGCTGCGAGTCCAGTTACATCAATGGCAAATAGATCTGCAAAATTTAGATTTTATGGTTATTCTGCTCATGCAGCTGGAGCTCCTGAAAAAGCTCGCTCATCGTTAGACGCTGTTGAAGCAATGAATTTTATGGTAAATCTAATGCGTGAACACATCCCTGATGGTTCGCGCATTCATTATGTTATTACAAAAGGCGGCAATGCTCCTAATGTTGTACCAGATTTTGCTGAAGTCTTTTATTATGTTAGAGATTTTGATGTAAATATTTTAGAAGATATGTGGTCACGGTTGATTAACACAGCAGAGGCTGCAGCCTTAGGTACCGGGACTAGAATGGAGTATGAAATCATACATGGGAATCGACCTGTTCTGCCAAATGAAGTTGTTCAAAAGGTAATGTATGATAATTTAGTTCAAGTAGGAGGCGTATCGTACACGCGGGCTGAACAAAAATTTGCAAAAGAAATATATAAAACGCTTATTGATCCAAGTTTGAGTATAAGCTCTGCAAAAACTATCCAGCCTTACAAATTTACAAAAGGAAAAGGCTCTACAGATGTTGGCGATGTAAGCTGGAAGACACCTACGGCAAGGCTTAGGGTTGCAACATGGGTTCCAGGGACATCAGCTCATACCTGGCAAGCGGTAGCTGCTGGCGGGATGAGTATTGGAATGAAAGGAATGATCAACGCGTCCAAGGTTTTGGTTGGTGCAGCTATTGATCTATACAACGATCCAAAAACTGTCAAAAATGCAAAAAAGGAATTAATTGAAAGAAGAGGACCTGGGTTTAATTATTATTCAATGCTAGGCGACCGAAACCCTCCTCTGGATTACAGAAAATAAATACTATTTTTCCTCTTTTTGCTTAAAATAAAATTAACATGAAAAAAAGAATAACGATTATTGGTTCTGGTTTAGCTGGAATGGCATGTGCAGCATACCTAGCAAAAGAAGGTCATGAGGTACAGGTGATCGAAAAAAATAGAACCTATGGAGGTAGATTGCAGACGTATGAAGAAAATGGGTTTGTTTTTGATTCAGGTCCTAGTTGGTATTGGATGCCAGATCTATTCGAATCTTTCTTTGCTGACTTTCAAAAAAAAACAAGCGACTACTATTCATTAAAGAGACTAGATCCAGGCTATAGGGTTTATTTTGAAAATGAAGAATATTTTGATGTACCTGAAAATTATGAAAAACTTAAAAGCAGTTTTGAAAATATAGAATCTGGATCATCGTATGCTCTTGATAAATTTCTAAAAGACGCCAAAAAGAAATATGAAATTGCAGTTAAAAATTTTATTTATAAACCCAGTTTGTCCCCTTTAGAATATATACGACTTGACTTAATAAAACACCTTGGCAGGCTAAGTATATTTAAACCGATCAGTAAACATATACGTGAATTTTTTAAAGATAGAAGAATTATTCAAATGCTTGAGTTTCCTAGTCTATTGCTAGGAGCAAAGCCATCTAAAACGCCTGCCCTTTATAGTATAATGAATTATGCAGATATAGCTCTGGGCACTTGGTATCCTAGTGGGGGTATTAGATCGGTCGCTACAGCGATTCATGATGTAGCGATTGAGCAGGGTGTAAAATTTATTTTTGATGAACCCATCGAAACAATACATACAGAAAATGGCAAAGCCACCGAAGTGATCTCTAGTCGAAATAGCTATAATGTTGATATTGTAGTTGCTAATGCAGATTATCAGCACGTTGAAAGCAGATTGATAGAGAAAAAATATCGTAATTATTCAGAATCTTATTGGAATAAGAGAACGATTTCTCCAAGCGCATTATTATTCTACATTGGAATAAATAAGAAAATCAATCTTCCTCATCACTGCTTATTTTTTGATACAAACTTTAAGGAACACGTCAAAGATATATACGATGATCCAAGATGGCCTGAAGCCCCTTTGTTCTACACTTCTTGCACATCAAAATCCGACCCTAATGTAGCACCAGAGAACGGGGAGGCGCTTTTTGTTTTAATTCCAGTTGCGCCTGGTCTTAAAGAAAAAACCAAGTCTAGAGAAATATACTTTAATCAAATTATTGACAGGATTGAAACGGTGACAGGTGAAGAAATAAAAGATCACATTGTAGTAAACAAATCATATGCTCATGAGGAATTTATTTCTGATTATAATTCCTATAAAGGCAATGCCTACGGATTGGCCAATACCCTTTTTCAGACTGCATTTTTAAAGCCTAGAATAAGAAATAATAAAGTTAGAAATTTATATTATACTGGGCAATTAACTGTACCAGGGCCAGGAATGCCACCGGCACTTGTTTCAGGAAAAATTGTTGCTGATCAAATTTCAAAGGATTTCAATTGACCAATATTGAACGTTATTTAAAAGCCAGTTTTGATTCTTCAAAAGCTGTAACTGAATCCTTTAGTACTTCGTTTACTTTAGGGATTCATTGTTTGGGCAAGAAAATTAGAAATCCAATCTATGGCGTGTATGGTTTTGTTCGAGTAGCTGATGAGATCGTAGATACGTTTTTTGATACAAATCAAGCAAACGAGTTAGATGAGTTTGAATCCTCAACTTATTCTGCAATTAAACAAAAATACAGTCCCAATCTTATTTTGCACTCCTTTCAACATGTTGTCAACTTTTATAATATTGATAGTGAATTAATTCGTGCTTTTTTTTCAAGTATGCGGTCTGACCTTACCGAAGCTAAGCATACAAAAAATTCATTAGATCAATATGTATATGGTTCGGCTGAAGTCGTTGGATTGATGTGTTTAAAAATATTTGTTGAAGGCAATCAAGACCTATATGATAAACTTAAGGACTCTGCAAAAAAACTTGGATCAGCATTCCAAAAAGTCAACTTCTTCAGAGATATACGCGAAGATTATTTTGAAAAAGGAAGAATCTATTTCCCTGGTTTTGATTTAGATCAAAATTTAAATGATGAGATTAAATCAAAAATTGAATCAGAGATAAGGGATGAATTTACTGAAGCACGTAAAGGCATATACCAACTTCCTTCTTCAAGCAGATTTGGAGTATTGTTGGCCTGTCGATATTACGAAAAATTATTTAAAAAGCTTCAAGCTACTCCTGTTGATAAGCTGGCAAATAAAAGGATTAGAATAAATAATCTTCAAAAAGCAGCCCTTATTCCATCAACTTATTTTTTATCTTTTTTTAAAATTATGAACTAAATACTAAAATCAATATTTATTGGCATAGTTTTGTAAATTCTGATGTCAAATAAAGAATTTTATTAATTTTTTAAAAATAAAAAGGAGATAATAATGGTAAATATGTTATTAGCCTCTGGCCTTCAAAGCGGGGATCTTGTTGGATTTACCTTCTTTCTTGGATCAGTTGCTATGTTTGCAGCTACTGTATTTTTCTTTGTTGAAAGATCATCGGTAAGCGATGAGTGGAAATTATCAATGACCGTTTCCGGTCTAATTACTCTTATTGCAGCTGTTCACTACTACTACATGCGAGATGTTTGGGTTACTTCTTATACTAGCCCAACAGAATTCAGATACATTGATTGGATCTTAACAGTCCCGTTGATGTGTGTTGAGTTTTATCTATTAACAAAAACTGGTTTGAGTAAAATGGTTTCAGCTTCTGTTGTTATGCTTGTTACAGGTTATCTTGGCGAAGCATCAGTTTGTTCAGTTTTTGGTACTCATAGCCCTGCAATATGGGGATTGATTAGCGGTTTGGCGTATTTTTATATCGTCAATGAAGTGTACCAAGGCGATGTAGCAAAAGCAGCAAAAAAAGCTGGTAAAAATATTCAAAATGCCAACTCACTTCTGTTAAAGTTCGTTGTAATTGGCTGGGGTATTTATCCACTTGGCTACTTAATCGGAACAGCTGATGGTCAATGGTATTCTTTCTTGGCTGATTTAGTCAACTCAGATACACGTGACCTGATTTATAATGTTGGTGATGCTGTAAATAAAATTGGATTTGGCCTAGTTGTTTGGTGTGCCGCAAAAGGAAGTAAGAAATAGTAAATCCGATTATTGTATGAATGATCAACTATCAAAAATTGACCATCTTGCAGTTATTGTAAAAAATATTGATCAGTCTGTAAAATACTATACTGAGAAATTTAACTGCGAAGTGAAATATCAGGACTCAACATGGGCAATGCTAAAGTTTAATAATATCAGTTTAGCATTGGTTACTGAAGATGAACATCCAAATCATTTTGCGATAGTTGATCATTCCATAGTGAATAGCAATAAAATTAAATATCATCGTGATGGCATTGGCTATATCTATGAAAAAGATCCAAATGGTAATTTTATTGAACTATTAGATAGAGAATCATAGAAAGAAATAAACAAAAGATAAATCTTTCCTAACCTGCCTGGCGCTATTTTCACTATCTTAAAAATTGTGATAGATAGCAATTATCAAAACCCCCTTTTTCCATTAATTTAATATATTTTTAGTGTATCTATTTTTTGATAAAAATATTTTACTGACATAAAAAAGCTCATAACGCTCAAATATTTCTTGCATCTTTATTTATTTATCATTTAGATTTGTCTATCACTAATCAAATAAATATTATGTCAAAAGTTAAAATTAATAAAAATAAATCCTATTGTATTGTATCTGCTTTTGCGGATGATATTGTAGATTTCACAGAATCTGTTCAAGCCTTAATCGGCGATGGTTGGAGTACCATTGGTGGTATAAGTGCAGCGAATAGCATGCTTTACCAAGCTCTGAGCAAAAAGTGAAAGATAAAAATTTCATTTTGTTTGGCTCGAGCGGGGGAATAGGCTCACAACTGGCTGCGGATTTAAATGATTGTAAATCCAAACTCCTTGTTGGTTACCATCATGCAGTCCCTGATTATGGATTTTCAGTTGAAAAATCCGCACCGGTTGATGCCTCATCTTTCGAGTCGGTTATCAATTTTATTGAAGAAGCCAAAGCTATCGCTGGAGAAATTCATGGAGTAGTTAGTTTGCCAGGTTCAGTAATTTTAAGACCACCACATTTGATTACTGAAAACGATTTTCAAAAATCTGTCAATGTAAATTTAAAAACTGCTTTCTCAGTTCTTAGAGCTTGCGGTAAGATTCTTGATAATTGCTCCGTAGTTTTTTTATCAACTGCAGTTACAGATATCGGTCTAAATAATCATGAAATGATAGTTGCCGTCAAAGCTGGGATTGAATCTATGGTGAAGTCAGCTTCTATTACCTACACTACAAAATCCCTTCGATTTAATGTTGTAGCTCCAGGACTTGTTGATACACCTTTGACTGAGAGAATCGTCAATAATCCCAAAGCCCTTGAAATAAGTAAAAAAATGCATCCCCGCGGCCGCATTGGATCTCCTAAAGATATTAGTCGGATGATTTCTTTTTTACTCGATCCTGCAAACGATTGGATAACTGGTCAAACTTTTCGGGTGGATGGTGGCTTATCCTCCACTAAATCTTAATCATTCATAAAAATCTCCCCATTAAAATATGCCTTGTTTGCCAAAGAGCATTTAGTTGGCGTAAAAAATGGAAAAAACATTGGTCAGATGTGAAATATTGTAGCGAAAGGTGCAGAAAAATTAAACAGTGAAGGGATCCATCATTTTTCCTAATCAACTTTTTTACCCAAATCCAGTCTTATCTAAGAGCCGTAGAGTTTTTATCATTGAGGATCCATTGTTTTTTCAAGATCATGAATATCCCGCAAAGTTCCATAAACAGAAATTACTTTTACATTTTTTAAGTCTTGATTCGTATCAAAATGAATTAGTGAAAAATGGTTATG
>JAYZHS010000126.1:0-3362 GCA_036166315.1 Fidelibacterota bacterium | reverse complement strand
CTAACAACTCTGCGATAAGAAATCTTTTTCTGTAGTTGATGGGCTATATTTGCACCAACCAAAGCGGCATCTAGTTCAGGGCGTTTTATTTCAGATATATTTATTTGAATATTTTTTGTATCCCCATCATTATTGCTTTGGGTATTTGTTAATTGCTTAACTTCATCTTTCAATCTATTTACTTCTTCCCCACCTTTTCCAATTACTATTCCAGGTCTCGCTGTGAAAATTGTAATGGTAATTGATTTTGAGGTGCGACTAATATCAACTTTTGATATACCAGCATTGGGAAGTCTTGCTTTTAAGTACTTTCGTATTTTTACATCGCTTTCTAATTCTGAAGCAAAAGAATTTTCAGTAAACCAGGTGGATTTCCAATCCTTGCTAACTTGCAACCTAAATCCTACAGGATGTGTTTTTTGACCCAAAGCTATACTCCTATTTTTCTTCGTCAGTTACAACTATAGTTAAATGAGCTGATTTCTTATTTAATCTTGATATGCGACCCATAGAAGCAGCTCGAAATCTTTTTAAATGCGGTGCTCCATCTGCAAAACACTCTTTAATATAAATTTTATCTACTGTAACATTTTCATCATCAGATTTATTCATAAAATTTGATACAGCTGAACTCAATGTTTTTTCAATTTGATAGGCTGCCTTAGCTTTAGAAAAATGGAGATAATTAATTGCCTTATCAACATTAGTTCCTCTTATTTCATCTAAAAGTAATCTAATTTTTCGAGGAGATTGCCTGATATGCCTTGTTATAGCTTTAGCTTCCATAAAATTAATTTTTCCTATCCCCAGAATGGAGCCTAAATGTTCTTGTTGGTGAAAATTCACCTAATTTATGCCCAACCATATTTTCATAAACAAAAACTGGGATGAATTTATTTCCATTGTGAACAGCAAATGTATGCCCTACGAAATCTGGCGTTATCATTGATCTTCTAGACCATGTTTTTATTACTTGTTTTTTGCCAGCTTCGTTTATTTTTTCAATCTTTTTTAATAATTTTGGATCTACGTAAGGTCCTTTTTTTAAAGAGCGAGCCATAATTACTTTCTCCTCTTTACAATATATTCATTTGATTTTTTATTTTTTTTGCGAGTCTTATAACCCTTCGCTGGTTGTCCCCAAGGAGAAACTGGATGCCTACCTCCAGAAGATTTTCCTTCACCACCACCATGAGGATGGTCAACTGGATTCATTACAACTCCACGAACCTTTGGGCGTTTACCAAGCCATCGTGATCTACCTGCCTTACCGGATATTATTTGTTCATGCGATTTATTACCAACTTCACCGATTGTAGCAAAACAATTTTGCCTAATAAGCCTAATTTCTCCTGAGGGGAGTTTTAATGTTGTAAATCCATCATCATGAGCCATTACTTGAGCAGATGAACCTGCGCTTCTTGCCATTTTACCTCCACAGCCAGGAATTAACTCAATATTATGAACGAACATACCAGTGGCTATCTTTCCTAGCGGAAGAGTGTTTCCAGTTCTTAATGGAGCGTTTTCACCGCTAACTATTTCATCTCCAATTTTAATTTCAGAAGGGGCTATAATATATCTTTTTTCGCCATCCGCATAAAAAAGAAGGGCAATATTTGCAGAGCGGTTTGGGTCATATTCGATAGCTGAAACTTTAGCTGGTACGTCAAACTTGTCCCTTTTAAAATCAATAATTCTATATCTACGCTTATGACCACCTCCAATATGTCGAGATGTAATTCTTCCTCTATTATTTCGACCACCTGTTTTTCTTAATGCAAATGTTAATTTTTTCTCCGGTGAATGTTTTGTTATTTCTGCAAAATCATTTCTTGAAGCAAATCGACTACCTGGAGTTGTGGATTTTAAATTTCTAATTCCCATTATTAACTCGATTCAGTGTCCAATAGATCTAGGCTTTCACCTTCTTTTAAAGTTACAAAAGCTTTTTTCCAGTTAGATCTTTTGCCATTAGTCCTGATTGTTCTTCCGCCACTTCTCACAGTCATATTTTTTTCTTTACCTATACGATTCATGGTTGAAACTTTTTGAACTTTTACATCAAACATTGACTCTACTGCTTTTTTTATATCTACTTTATTAGCACCTAATTGAACCTGGAAACAATATTTACGCTCATCTTCAAGTCTGCTCATTTTTTCAGTAAAAATAGGCCTAACTATAATCTTTTGATGATCTAACGACATAATTTATTGCTTAATATTTAATTGGTTGGTTAATAACTCAACACCAGATTTTTCAGCTACAATAATATCGCAGTCAATCAAATCATAGGTGCTTGCACGTAATGACTCTACAAGATAAATGTTTGGAATATTTCTAGCAGCTAAAAATAAATTGTTTTTTTCAGAATCAACCAGCAGCGTTATCTTTTGATCTGATAAATCTAATTTAGATAATAGATCTATTAAGAGCTTAGTTTTAGGTTCTTCCAGGGAAATATCATCTATAACGATAAATTTTCCATTTTTAACTCTATCGGATAGAACAGATTTACGTGCTAAGCGACGCATTTTTTTTGTAGTTTTTTTATTATACCTATGGGGTTCAGGACCAAAAACAACTCCCCCACCTTTCCAAATTGGAGATCTATTTGTACCAGCCCTAGCAACACCGCGACCTTTTTGCTTCCAAGGTTTTTTTCCACCACCTCTAACCATTGATCTGTTTTTTGATGAGTGGGTTCCTTGTCTACTATTTGAAAGTTCGCTAGTTACGGCTTGATGAACAACATGGTGATTGGGCTCGATACCAAAAACTGAATCATCTAATGTGATTGTTGAATTTTTGGATCCGTTAATATTTAATACATCTAATTTCATAATTACTTCGAAATAAATATTATACCATTATTTGGGCCCGGTATGGCTCCCTTAATTAAAAGTTGATTAGTATCTTTATCAATTGAAACTATTTCTAAATTTCTTGTGGATACTTTCTTATTACCATACTGTCCCGCCATTTTCATTCCCTTAAATACCCTAGATGGATCAGATGCTTGACCAATTGATCCCGGAGATCTTGGGTGTTCTCTTTGGCCGTGTGTCTTTGGTCCGCCTCCGAAGCCATGTCTTTTCATAACTCCCGAAAAACCTCTACCTTTAGAATTTCCAGATACGGTAACGAGCTCACCTTCTTTAAATAAAGATACGCCAAACTCTTGGCCTGGTTTGTATTCATAGTTTGAGACTGGAATAAACTCTGCAATATATTTTTTAGGTTGTGTTTTTGCACTTTTAAAGTGGCCTAATTGTGCTTTATTTGAATGCTTTTCTTTTAAATCTCCATAGCCTACTTGGATCGCGCTATATCCATCTTTGGACTCAGTTTTAATTTGC
>JAYZHS010000125.1:0-3209 GCA_036166315.1 Fidelibacterota bacterium | reverse complement strand
GGGTCAAGGCGGCTAATAAAGCGCATTACACCTGTTTCCATTCCCATCTTTGATAAAACTTCACATATAAGCATTATGGCGTTAGCCATAGAATAAATACCTAAATATTCGGGACCTACCCATCGAGCTAATAGAGCTGAATATAAATAACGATTTATACTTCCATAGAATATTCCTGAAAACGAGATAATTGATTCCTTTGCTATTTTCTGAGCAGTATTCATTGCGGTTTAGTAAAAAATCCTTTAATAAATCCTATTTTTGTCCAAAAAATTGCAGTAAATCCATGTTTACCTTGGATCAAATCTTTAACTGCTACTCCAAGTAAATACCATAACGCTGGAAAGATTCTTAATCGCATTTTATGTTTTCTCAAAAAATAAATCGTATTATGAGCCCTATAAAACATTCCTTTTGAAGCTGATTCTTTTCGAGTTCCTCCTAATTGAGCTCGCAAATGTTCCATCACTGGCTTTGGAGAGTACATAACGCGACCCCCCTGGTTAATAATGTTAAATCCAAAATCTCCATCTTCTAAAATAGCATTGCCAAGATAATTTTCATCAAATCCACCTACAGCAGAAAATTTTTCCGCTTTAACTGCAAAATTTCCACCTGGAGCCCATTGACATAATCCAGTTTCATTAGAATCAAAGTTTTTCAATGTTTTTCCATACCAAGTTACCCATCCTCCAAGAATTTTATCACTTTGCCTCATAATGCTACTTCCTTTTTCTATAACACGTCCACCTATGCACCAAACTTTAGGATCTTTTTTATTAAAAATATTTATATACGATTCAATTAATTTATTTTCTGGTATACAATCATCATCTAAAAAGATTAATATTTTAGAAACAGCGTGTTGTGCGCCTACGTTTCTAGCATTAGGTAAGCCTACCTTATCAATATTAAAATATTTATACTTGGTTATTCCATTGCTAAAACTAAAATTATCCAAATCTTTGGATACTGATTTTGTCTGATCAATCACGATTACTTCAAAATCTTTAATTGTTTGATTGTTCAAATAAACTAAGGTATCGAAAGTAATTTTTTGGCGATCAAAGGTAGGAATAATTAATGAAGTTTTTGGCATTTCTCAATCAATATTTATTTGATACTTTTTTTTACTTCTAAACCAAATCTTATCCACAGCTAGTCGCATTGAATCCGGTAAAAAAGTTAATATTAGATATATAATATTTTTTATTGATATCGGATTTGAAATAAAAGAGCGTAAAAAATACTTCCTCGCTAAGCGCATTCTTTGATTGGAATACAGACGCCTTCCACAGTAAAAATTATAATTACTCTTGAGTTTTCTTAAAGAATATTCTTTAAATCCATCATAATTAATTTTTTTTATCAAATGAAGAGGTTCTTCTTTTGTTAATTGTCTAGCTTCAAAACATAATCGTGCAAGTTTGGCATATTCGCCCTGACTATTCTTATTGTAAAAACTAATACTATCATCGGAAATTGTTCTTGAATACAAAACTTTATCCAGATTTGCGACATTATAGTGCTCGATCACTCTTAACCATAAATCATAATCTTGTGATCTAATAAATTCACCCCTATAACACTTAAGCCTCATCAACACTTTTTTTTCAATTACAATTGAACCATGGCAAAATGTATTTTGGAAAAGAATATGTTTTTTTATTTCATGGCTCGAAACTGGCAACTTTAATACTCCTAAATCTTCCCCCTCTTTTGAAAATTCATTAACCCAAGTTCCACACATAGAAATACTAGGGTTATTTTCTAAAAATTTGATCTGTTCAAAAAGACGGTTTTTATCTGAAAAATCGCCAGCATCTTGTCGAGCAATATATTCACCTTTTGATTTAGATATGGCAAAATTTAAACATGCGGTTAAGCCAATCTTTTTTTGCTCCAGAAAAACAATTCTTCTATCTTTTATCTTCTTTAAAACTTGGTTTACATCTTTTGAGCTTCCATCGTTTACTATGAGAAACTCTATGTTCATATAGCTTTGACTTAATATACTATTTATTGAATCATATAAATTTCCATCATCCCTATTTACGCTCATTACAACAGAAACTAAAGGTTCAGAATTAGTCATTCTGTAGCCATCCTATTGAAGGAATGGGTCTAAATTTGAAATCTATATCGTTTGATTTAATGCTAGGATGCATTTTCTCAATTGTAGCTATAGATAATAATCTGAACCATGTGGACCATGCATCGCTAAAGCGAATATTGAATTTCATTTCATCCCAATTGCTATATCTATAGATTTTATTTTCTTTAACAAATGGGAAGAAACTTCCAATTAGATTATTTTTAACCACCCATTTAAACATATTATAATTAAATAATTTTGAAGTCGGATTCAAGTATTCTATGCCATATAAAAATGCAAAACTTGGGCGTTTTGCCCAACAAAACCCACCATTACTATTATAGTTCTTTTCCAATGCATGATATGAATGTTTGAGCGATTGTTCAATCTGATTATCAACATTAATTACTACTTTTGAAAGCACATCAATTGCATCTAAATCTTCACAAGCGCCTCCACCCCCAAATGGATGATATAACCCATCTTTCATCTGCAGTCTTAAAACGGATGTTGCTATTTGATCAGAAAAATTTATGCCTCTATTGAAGTATTTATAAAAAATGAGGAAATGATATGTCGCGGCCATTGCTACAAATGAACTAGCATTAAATTGAGTGCCCCATAATCCTGTTTCAGGATCCTGCATTTTATCAAGTTGATCTAAAATGATATGAATAAAGTTTAGCGATTGATTGTTTTTGATTCTAAGATATTCATATGAAAAAAACTGCAGCAAAAACATTATTTTATTGCTTTCGTGCCAAGGGTTATCCCAATTAATCTTATCAAAAAATTGTAATATTCGCTGCTATCCTCTAAAAACATATAAGAAAATAAATTTATACTCAGGGGTATGGCCCAATGCGTCTAGGGCGGAAATTGAAAAAGCTGTAGTTTGATAATGGATATAATTTTTTTCTAAGTCTTCAATATTATTGAGGTGAAAGTTTAATTTAGGATCAATAATCAGTCCGCTTTCCTTATCCTGATTTTTCAAGAATTGAGACGCTTCAGTTTTGATATCAATGTGATTTAAACTATTAACTAGCTCTAGTGATAGTATTGAAAAAGCCGAACTCATGAGGGTGGATTGGTTGTATTGTTTTTGCAAAAA
>JAYZHS010000124.1:0-3536 GCA_036166315.1 Fidelibacterota bacterium | reverse complement strand
TAAAGCGTTAATTATTATTTAGGCTATTATAAAATAATTCTGCTGCTACTGGTGCAATCTCCCTTGAGGAGTGACCAACATTCAATACCGTTTCAAGTTTCCAATTAAAATCTACCCCAAGTTCATTCGCTTTATTTTTTGCAGCTGAGAAGAAAAACTTTGCTCTATCGTAACGGTGAGGACCCTGCCTCATTGCTTGAACCGTTGTTCTTAGGTCAGGATCATTTGGGTCTGTATCGTTATCGCCTACAATGATGGTAATAGGTAGTTGGAATTTCTGATTCAAGTTACTTTCAACAAAAGGGGATTCATTTAATCCGTATGGATATTTTTCAGTATAATTTGGTAATGTATACCATCCGCTTCCTCCAGGAATTATTATGGATGCACGTTTTGGATCGGTAAATATTGCATATCGATGCACGAATTGACCTCCTCCAGAAAATCCATATATACCATAAGTGTCAAAAGTTGTAGCATCGTTTTCTTTTAAGAAAGAAAAGATCTCCTCGATCAGGTTATAGGTCCATTTTGTAGAATCCGCGAACTGAGTACCGGTCCACATCATCCCATTTTGATAATTGACGCTTCCAGGAAAATCAGTTTCGTTAAATTCAGGACAGATCACAATAAATTTATATTGCCTTGCAGATTCGCTCCAATAACTACAATTATTAACTACGCTTCGACTGCTTCCATGCATGACAAATATCAAAGGAAGATCATTTGCGCCTTCAACCGGAAGATAGCTGTATACATTGATCGATTTATCTGCAAGAGGCACATAGTGATTGAAGGCAAATTTACCATTTCCATATTTTAAGAACGTTGATGGTTTTTCAATTTCTTGAGTATTAGATGATTTATCTTCGCAGTTGGAGAAAAATATTAGAAATAAAAGAAGGATAAAATTATAATATTTCATGTGAAAGAATGCTGCGAATCCATTAATTTATGAATCAAAAGTTAATCTAAAATTATTATAGCGTAGCACAATAAAAGCTTATTATATGAATAATTCAAAAAAACGCTTTGCGATCCTTTGTCACGATCATTTTAATTATATTAAAAATAAGACCGGTAATATGTTGATTCGTTATCGTCCCGATGAGGTTATCGCAGTAATCGATCGTGAAAAAATTGGCAGTACATCAGAAAAAGAAGTTGGCGTGGGCGGCGACACCCCAGTAGTTGGTGACTTTAATTCTACTTTACATCTAAAACCTGACACGCTCGTTGTTGGAAACGCAACGCAAGGTGGTTTTATTTCTGATGAATATAGAGTGGAAATTGTAAATGCCATAAATGCCGGATGCGATATAATCAGTGGTATGCATCAATTTTTGAATGATGATGTAGACTTAAAAAATACGGCAGAGCAAAATAACGTAAGCCTTATTGATTTAAGAATGCCACCTGATCCACCAAATTTCCCTTCAGGTACATGGCAAGATAGAAAGGTTCCAGTTATGTTAATAGTTGGTACGGATTGCGATACTGGAAAAATGACCACAGCTTGGGAAGTCACGCAGCGATTAAAACAAAAAGGAAGGAAAGTTGAGTTCATCGGGACAGGTCAAACTGGCATCTTATTAAGCGGGTCAGGCGTACCTATAGATGCGGTTAAGGCAGATTTTATGGCTGGGGAAATCGAATTTCTTATTCAAAATATGCCAGATGATACAGAATTAGTGATTGTTGAAGGGCAGGGTGCATTAACCAATCAGTTTTATGCAGGGGTAACATTAGGCCTGATGCATGGGGCAATGCCAGATTATATGTTAATGACGCACGATCCATCAAGGGATCTCGATGTGACAGATTATCCCATGTCTTCCATGCAGCATGTGATGGATTTACATTTAGACTTAATGAAGATTTTTAAAGAATCTAAATTCATCGGAATTAATTTATTGACATTCGCATTTGATGAAAAAAAGGCACAAGATGTGATTCATGAAACAGAAAGTAAATACAATATCCCTACTACTGATTTGATCCGTTTTGGCAATAAAGATCTTATTGATACAATTGAGAAAATTATATGAATTTATCCAAATATTTAATTCCAATTATTATTCTTACCTCTTGCGCTGATCGAGGTTTGTATAAAGAGTCGCAAAATAAAGTCGCAAGGTCAGCAAATGGTGTAGTTTCAACAGCACACCCTTTAGCTACAGAGGCGGCAGTCGATATTTTATCTCAAGGAGGCAATGCGATGGACGCTGCCGTAGCGGCAGCCTTTACCTTGACCGTTGTTGAGCCAACAATGAACGGAATTGGTGGAAGAACTCAAATATTAATTTATTCACCTACCAGTGGATATCATGGTATTGATGCAACAACAGCTGCACCTCAGGATTATGATTATGAAAATGCTCCTAAGAAAAAATATGGATATCCAAGCATTGGTATTCCTGGAACGGTCAAGGGTTTAGTGCAAGGAATAGATAATTTCGGAACCCTAAACCTTCCAACGGTTATGGGCGCAGCTATAAATTACGCAGAAAATGGTCATTTTTTAATTGAAGGGGAAGCGAAAAGATTGGCAAATGTCAATCAACAGATTAATGAATTTGCTGGAACCAAAATGTATTTTACCAACCCAGATGGTACGCCATATAAATCTGGTAAACTATTAATACAAAAAGATTTAGCAAATGTACTTAAATCGATATCTAAAGAAGGATCAGATGTTTTTTATACTGGGTGGATAGCTGAAAAAATTGTTGAAGACAACATTAATAATGGTGGGGTATTATCATTAAAAGCGCTGGCAGATTATAAGGCTAAAACCTCGCATATCGTAAAGGGTAATTATCGCGGATATGATTTAGCCGCTCTCTGGATGCCTGCATTTGGCGCCATCACGATTGAAGCGTTACATATTCTTGAATATTTGGATTACGATCTTATGGATAAAAATGAATGGGCTGTTTCCATCCATCATGCAATTGAAGCTGCTTATCTTGACCGAAGAGTTCAATTTTCAATTAAAGATGCTGACAGGCTAACCTCAAAAGCTTGGGCAAAAAAACGTGCCGATGATATTCGCGATTCAAGGATATCAAGATCAATTGAAAATCTGCCTGAATCGTATGTCGCATCTATGGGTCATACGACCCACCTTACTGTTACTGATAAAGATGGTATGGTTGTGGTATTGACGCAAACGATTGGTACTACCATGGGATCTAAAGTTGCAACACCCGGTTTAGGTTTTATGTACGCGCAAACCCTTGGAGGTTATCTAGGTGAAATTAAACCTGGCGTAAGAGCGCCTTCACATATTTCACCTATTATTGTAGCGCAAGATGGTCAACCATTTATGGCCCTTGGTGCAGCTGGAGGCTCTAGAATACCTTCATCTATAGTTGCTGTTATTAGTAGAGTTATTGATCAAAATCACTCCCTGGAAGACGCAATGGGGCTCCCAAGAGTACACCCCACAGAAGATAATATTGAGATCGAATTAATATCGTCAAAAGAGATATCAAATAATAATTATTTCTTGAATCAAACCTATGAGCTTGAAG
>JAYZHS010000123.1:0-4450 GCA_036166315.1 Fidelibacterota bacterium | reverse complement strand
ATTATAGAAATATTGCAAAATTTTCAACGTGGATCTATACGATTGCAGGAAATTATGCCAAAACAGAATTGCGAAAGAAGAAGACTAGAAAAGTCACAAATAACAGTCAATTAGGTTATGAAGATCGTGACTATGACCCACCTTCAAATGAACCTAGTCCCCAGAAGCGTGTTGAGGATGATTTTATTAATTCTAAAATACACGATGCTATTGATAATCTTCCTGAACATTTTAGGATTGTAACTGTTTTGCGCGATATAGAAAAACTTCCCTATGAGGAAATAAGTAGTATAGTTGAAATACCCCTTGGAACAGTAAAGTCCCGTATTAATAGAGCAAGATTGCAGCTGCAAAAAGATTTAAAAGAGTTAATCTAAACGAAGGAGAGTAATTATCGATGAATAGATATGAGTTTGAAGATAAAATTTCTGATTATATAGATAATCAACTAAGCGTTTCTGAAAGAAAAGATTTTGAGGATTTTCTTAATTCAGACAATGAAGCAAAAGAATTGGTAGAATCTGTGCGAAAAACAATTAAATTTCTTTCTTCAGCGGAAACAGTAAAAAGCTCCAATGAATTTTTACCAAATCTCACTAGTAGAATAAATTCTGAAAAGAAGAATATTTCTAAACGATCAAAGCAAAAGACTAGTAATCATTTTTTTGGATTCACCCCAACCAATGCTTCGCTTATGGCTGTATTATCAGTTTGTTTCATTTCGCTTTCTCTAAATCTTCTTTTTAGTGAAGGTCCTGCTGTGCAATCAAATATAGCCTCAAACACTTCTAACCAAACAAAAGATATCGCTCCTCAGTCTTCTAGCTCAAATACCAACCTTGCTTCAACTGCCTCTGACACTTCCGATACAACTTCTATTCTAAGATCAAATATTAAACTTGATAAAAAGATTAAACTGGTAAAAAATCAGCGCTAGTCAAATTTTTACTAATATTTATTTCTCTCTGATTTTGATGTATTTGAGTCTAGAGATTTTTATCTTTTACCATGTCTTTTTACAAACAAATAGCCGTTATTGTACTTTTTTTCACGATTCAAATATTATTCTTTATACCAAATTACAATAACCTCTTCATTATTATTCTAAAAGGCCTTGCTTCTGGGGGTCTGGTTGTAATTTTAATTTCTTATGCTTTTCCTTCGGTTTTCAAAGGCTTAAAGAATAAAAAAAATCTCGATGTAGATCAAATTCCTCAAGAAGAAAAAGATTATAAGGTTATTGATAACAAATACAAAAATTTACTAAAACAAGTCCAGGATGGAATTGCATCAGCGAACCATAATTATGTTATTGGTATCTATATCATGGATCAGGATTCTAATAACTATATTTTAAAATCATCTTCAGATAGCCTTTTCAAAACCCCCATCAATGCTGAAAATAATCTTTTATCTAAAATTATCTCTGAAAATAAATCTAAGATTTTTAATAAAAATGAAAATAATGATAATTCCTGGGATGAATTAATAGATAAAAAGGATTGGAAGGGTAGTGAATCCTTATTGAGCTTTCCGATTCGCTATGAAAAAAATATCATTGGGGTGTTGATTTTATATATTGATCATTTTTCAAAAATAAATACGCAGGATCAACCTATAGTTGAAAGTTTAGTAAGCATTTTTAATCAAGGCATTATAGATATCGAAGAATCTGAACAAAAACTATTAATTCATACAAATTCAAATAAAATTACAGATTTATTTAGGAATTTTAATCCTGAATCAGATTTAGATACATTTCTTAAGTCTATTAAAACTATTTGTAGATCTATTTTCAAATACGATAAACTGACAATTGCTTTAGCTTCAGAAGATGAAAGTAAATTAAAAATCATAATGACGGACGGATTTGATGAGGATACTAATGATCAGCTATCTTTTAATGCAAAGAACAGTATTTTAGGGCTTTCGTTTATAAACAATCAGCTTATCCACCATGTTGATTGGCCGAAACAATTTCCAATGATGAACCGGTTTGATGATGAGTCGAATGACTATAAGGAATTTTCAACAATTTTGAGTAGCCCGCTTAGGTCAGATGGAAAGTCTATTGGAAATATTACTTTTGAACGAATTAATTTAAATGCTTTTTGCTCACAAGAAATTGAATTGATTGCAATGCTTAGTGAAAATGTAAGCAAGATACTTGATTGGATAGATATCCATAATCAGCTTAATCGTTCGGCTTCAAGAGATGGACTGACAGGTTTGCTCAATCATAAAACATTCATAGGTAGATTTGAAAAAGAGCTAGACCGATCAGCAAGATTTGATCATCATTTAGGGTTAATTTTCTTTGATATTGACAAGTTTAAATCTGTGAATGATACCTATGGTCATCTGTATGGTGACTATGTTCTGGAGGAAGTAAGTAGGATAATATCAAAAAATGTAAGATCTATCGATATACTTGGTAGATATGGCGGGGAAGAATTTTCATTATTGCTAGTAAATACAGATATTAACGATTGTATACCATTAGCAGAAAAAATTGTCAAAAAAATAGCTAAAAAAACTTATATAAAAGATGGTATTGCTGTGAATTTAACCATTAGCGCTGGCATGTCAGGCTTTCCTATTAATTCTGACAATGTTGAAGAGTTAATTGCCAAAGCTGATAAAGCCATGTATCAAACCAAACTTTCTGGTGGCAATGGGGTAAGTATTGCTGAATAAAATAAAAAAATTAGGTTTATTTAAGCATCTTTATTTAGTTAGAAATATTTTCCAAAAAATATATGCAATTCCAATTTTAATTATTGTGGTTGGCTGCCAATCATCAAAACCTCAGGCTCCAATTAAAGAAGAACAGCAGCTAAATCAAGAAACCCAGACTGCAAGCCCTAATCCAGAAGCTTTAAAATTTTTCATGAATGGGCAGATGCTTATGAATCAGGGTGATTTTCCTATGGCAATCATAGAATTTCAAGAGGCATTGGCTTTAGATCCAGATGTTGGAACAATCTACACTGCAATCGCAGAGTGCTATTGGAATATTGGTAAGCCTGAACTTTCAATGAAGAATTTAAAAATTGCACTTAGTAAAGACGCAAAAGATGAAGAAGCGCTTAAAATGATGGCGGATCAGTTTATAGCTCAAAAGAAATTTAATGAAGCCATTGAGCCGTTTAAAAGACTCAGAGAGATTGACCCTACCGAAACCCGATATATTATTGCTTTAGCAGAGCTAAAGAAAATAAATAGAGACTATTTCGGTTCAATGAATCTTTACCTGGAGGCATTTAAAATTCAGCCCTCGCGATTAGAACTACTTGAATCTGCTGGAAGATACGCTCTTCAGCTTGAAAATAAAGATAAGGCAAAATCAATTTTCAAAGAGCTCTCAATGAAAGATCCCGAACAGTCTAGTTATTTAAATATATTTTCAGAATTGGCTGTGCAATCTAAAGACTATGATAAAGCTATTTTGCATATTGAAGAATTAAACCAAGTGCATGGATATTCAAATGATCGTGAAGCAAAATTAGGAGTTTTATTTTTTGAATCTGGAAAAATAAAAAAAGGTAAAAAAATTCTTCAAGGTTTACTAGATCAAGGAAAATTAGAACCTCGATACATCTTTTCATTATTTGAAATGTATCTTGATACTAATCAAAATAAAGCAGCAGGAATAATTGGAGATAAAATGATTACTGACTTTCCAGAAGACTGGAGGGGATATTATAGCAGAGCGCTGGTTTATATGAATGAAAATAATTTTGAATCTGCAATTTCAATATTGGATCCTGTTTCAAAAACATTTTCTAATATTTTTTCTATCCAATATATGCTGGGTTTAAACTATAGCAGACTAAAGAAAAATGACGCAGCGCTTGAATTTTACAATCAAGCTCTGAGTATTCAACCGCAATCTATTAGCTTATTGCATTCTCTAGCAATTTTATACGACGAAATTGGTGAATGGATAAAGTCCGATAAAATTTATAATCAGCTTATTCAAGCTGATAGTTCAGATGCCCAAGCATTAAATAATTACGCTTACAGCTTGGTGGAAAGGAATGAAAAACTAAGTTTGGCTTTAGCTTATGCAAAAAGGGCTATTTATTTAGAACCGAAAAATCCTTCATACCTCGATACAATTGGATGGGTCTATTTCAAATTAGATGATCTAAAAAAAGCCAAGAAATACATTCAACAATCCATTGAAATTCAAGGAGACAATGCAGTTGTACTAGAACATTTAGGAGATATATTGATGAAATCAAATGATTTAATCAATGCATCATCGTACTATAAAAAAGCATATGAGATTGATAAAAAGAATCTTCGACTTAAAAATAAGGCTTACCCTGAATAGTAAATTAATAATTATCCTGTCGCTTATTGCTATTAATGGCAGCACATCTGTCTCCAAAAAAGCCCTAGAAAAATATTAACAACATAGAAATTATCAGGATTTAACTCAAAA
>JAYZHS010000122.1:0-6338 GCA_036166315.1 Fidelibacterota bacterium | reverse complement strand
CAAAAATGGACAAAGTTTGTAGGTATAATGAATATCATTACTGGAATTATATACTGTCTAACAATATTCATCTTTTCAATTCCAACTGTGATCATGGGCGTTGTTACTATTTTAATGGGAAGCAAATTAACTGTAGCAGCAAACCACCTAAGCTTTGCAATGCAAAATGAAGATAATGAGAGCTTTCAAATTGCTTTGGATCAACTTCATCGGTATTTTTTGATAAATGGAATTTTATTCATAATTACAATAATTTTTATTCTAATTTTAGTTGTTATAGCAAGTCTTTTTGCGGGAATATTGATTGAATTTATCAATGAAAGTGGCTTTAACTATTCGATTAGTCTCTTAACGAAAGTGAAATATATTTACTAATGAAGTTTTTGAAAAAAATAGTAAATATCAAAGCAGGTGAAGGGAAAATGGTCCTTACCTATTTCTTATTCTCTTTCTTCACTATTGCTATGGGCCTAACAGCAAAGACAGCAAAAGACGCTTATTTTTTAAGTCGATTTGATAAGTCGATTCTTCCTTTAATGTTTTTGGCGGTTGCGATAGCAATTGCACCAATCTTAAGTGGCTATACTAAGCTAGCAAAGAAACTTATTCCTAAGGTGATGTTCGTTCTTACCACTACAATATTTTGCGCATCATTTATTATATCTCAACCCTTTATTGAGGGTTGGGTGATCCCCCTTATATATATATGGGTTGAAATTGTTGTAGCAATTGCTTTGATACAATTTTGGGGATTTGCAGCCGAGTCCTTTCAACCGCAACAAGCAAAGAGACTGTTTGGTATAATTGCTGGGGGAGGCTCTTTTGCCGTGATGCTTATTGGAATGAATTTAACGCCATTTGTCAATGCATTTGGAACCAATGAATTATTGTATTTAGCAACTGGCTTTATGGGTATTTCATTTCTCTTTGGGCTTTTGAGTATGAGCTATATGCGACAAGATCCACCCCAAAAATCCGCTGTTAAATCAACCACTAATAAATCAAAAAAATCTAGAGATCCGTTTTTGTTGGGCATTATGGGAATCGTTGCTTTATCTGGGATCGTTACCGTCCTAGTTGATTATCAATTCAAAATGATTGCCAGCGATACATTCCCAGATGAAAGCAAGCTCGTAGCATTCTTTGGATTGTTTTATGCTATTTCAGGTGCAGCATCAATTATTATGCAATTTTTTGTTACAGGGCCAGTTTTATCAAGGTTTGGTATTCTAGTAGGCTTGATGGCGTTACCATTCTTTTTGATTTTGGGTTCGATTTCCTTCATCGTTGTTCCGGTATTGATAACTGCGACGATAGGTAAATTTTCTGATCAGACATTTAAATTTACTATTTTTAGCTCATCGATGGAGCTATTGTGGCTTCCTGTGCCTGCAGATACAAGAAGGACTTTGAAACCGCAAGTTAGTGGAACAATCAAATCTATTGCTGAAGGGTTTGGTGGGGTTACAACTTTTTTATTAGCAAAATTTGTTGCCTTGCAAACATTGAGCTTTGTTTCAATTGGGGCAATTTTTCTATGGATTCTGACCTCGCTTCGAGTACGAACGGGCTATATTAAGCAACTTGAAAATGCAATTTCAAAACGTCAAATAGACTTTGAGGAGCTTAATGTTGATGTACAGGATGCCGCAATGGTGAAAACCATTGAGGATACACTTTCATCTGATAATGAAATGAAGCAACTGTTTGCTTTTGAAATTATTGAAGGCCTCCCCCTTTATTCTTGGAAAAAAACTATTGCCGATCTTTTTGATAGTGGTAGCGCAGAGGTTAGAAAGCGCATTTTGGATCTTGCATGGGATGAGGAAGAAATTATTTCCAATGATAATATTATAGAAGCGATCAATAAAAATGATGCGGTATCGGCTGATGCAATTGTCACATCAGGAAAAAGAAAACTCACACAAATTCAAAATCAACTTGAAAATCTACTTGAAAGCGAATCAAATGAACAGCGTGCGGCGGCGGCGGCGGCGATCATTGATATTCAAGCAGGCTCTATGGATAAGGCAATAATGATTTTAAACAACGCGCTGGAAAGCGATGATGAGCAAATCAAGGCTAACGCAATTAAACGTCTTGAAAAAAATGATGAAATTCTTCCAGAAGCCAAACTTACAGAATTCTTAAATGATGAAAATGTATATGTTAGTAACGTTGCTTTACAGATCGCTGAGAAGCGCAAGGATGAAAACCTAATTCCTGCAATCATTTCAAACTTAAGCAATATAAAAACATCGCTCCAGGCGCGTCAAACTCTCAAAGTTTATTCTAAAGATTTTATTATTCAAAATTTTAAAGAACTCTTATCAAAAGAAGATTTAAGTCGCAACTTGAGGCTGGGAATAGTACGAGCTTTAAGAGAATACGAAGGGCATGCTTCAATTAAGATATTAATGAGTCAGTTAAGCCATAATGATCAAGATATTTATAACGAGGTTATCGATTCTTTGCTTATCTGTGCTAGGACTAATCAATTAGATGAAAATGAATTGGAAATTGTAGCAAATGAAATTCAAAAAATTGCTAAAAAAGTATACGCAATGAATGAGTGCAAGAAGTTGCTTCCTGAGGATGAAAATCAAATTTTGATGGTTGATCATTTGAATAATGAAATTCAGAATACATTACCCTCACTATTAAAATTAGGTGTTATGGGCAAACCAAATACCCCAATTGAAACCTATATTCAGATCATAAAATCCGAAGACCCTGCTAAGTTGCCATTTTTACTGGAATTCTTTGAGAATATCTTTGATAAAGATCAAAGAAGCATAATTAATCCATTAATCGAGCAAATCCCACCAGAGGAAAGAAGCGAGATAGGTAAAGGCCACTTTGAAGATCTTCCTTCAAAAATTGATGATGAACTTATCTCATTTCTCCATTCACCAAATAAATGGGAATCAATCATATCATTAGATTATCTGATTAAAGCGGAAAAAAGGGATATAATTTTATCTCTAGATTGGGAAAAAGTACCGAATTCCACTGGTAATTGCGAGCTAGTACAAAGAATATCAGAAAAAAATAATCTGAATATCGATGACATTCCTTCAGAACGTTTTAAATTAGAGGGTTATGAGTTGGGCATGTATTCAACATTAGAAAAGACAATTATTTTAAAGTCTGTTGATTTGTTTAAATCAATACCTGCTGAAAATCTATCAAGAGTGGCGCAGATTACTGAAGAAGTTCGCTGCGATGATGGAGAGTCAATTATCTCTGAAGGTGAATTCGGTGACTCATTGTTCATTGTAGTTAATGGAAATGTAAAAATTCACAAAGGCGAAAAAGAAATCACACAAATGGGTGAGGGAAGCTGTATTGGAGATATGGCTTTACTTGATGGTGAGCCGCGATCAGCAGATGTAACTGCAACTGAAGAAACTACATTATTCAAAATTGAGCAGGAAGGTTTCTATGAGGTTATGGGTGGCCATAGCGATATAATGGAAGCAATTATAAAAAATCTATCCGGCCGCGTACGCAATATGAATGAGCAACTGTATAGCAAGTAAAAACTAATTATTAAATTTTTTGCTTAGTTCTTCTTGCGTTTTGTCCTGAACCTTTTTCACAGTATTATCTTTAATCTTCTCCCCTGTCTCGATTAGCTTTTCTTTTAAATCACCGTGAGAAAATTCTTGACCGGTCCAAATCGTATAGGCAGTCCATAAAATAAAAATGGAAATAGAAATAAGAGCAATTTTCAAAAGCTTCTTAGCTAGACTAAATAAAATAATAACTGAAAAAACAACCGCGACAATTAAATATGCAGGGTTTGCTGAAAGTATTTCGGTAAAATTATCCATCAGACTCTTCTTGTAGTTTCTTTTTCCTTCTATTCATTCGACCAGATCTCTCTTCATATTCTTCAATCATTTCTATAATTCGTGGGTCATCTGGCATTTCAAATTTCATTGTATCTAATCGTCCGCTTTTCTCTACAACTTTTCCTTTGTTCATTTTGATCTCTACCACGCCAATATAATATCCCGACTTACCAGCTTGGACAATTAAAGTGCCATTAACTTCTTCAGGTGATTGAATTGCAGTTTGGCTATGCGCGCCAACTATTAAATCAAGCCCATCAATTTTTTTTGCAAAAGTTCGATCAAGATCATAACCTTGGTGCGTCATTAAAATAAAAATGTCAGCTTTTTTCTCAAGCTTCTTCATTTCATCTTTTACAGCTTTTACTGGATCAGAAAGTCGAATTCTGCTTTTTATTTCTTCAGGATAGAATTTTATCGCATTAGAATCAACAATGCCCATCACTGCTATTCGCAGACCTTTTCTTCTAATAATTTTTGATGTAAAAAGATCTGAACGATCAATATTGGTGCCAACTAATGTTGTGCCTAGTTGACCTCTTAATCGATTCAGTGTGCGGGCATCCAATACCAATTCTTGATCACCATATAAAAGCGCATCATAAGGCAAAAGCCCATAAGCCTCAGCAACCAGACTATCTTTAAGGGTTTGTTGGGACATCGTTAAAAAATCTCCAGCATCAACTAAAATAGTATTTGGGTTTTCTTTAATAAAGTTTTTTACATAAACGGATCTTTTTTCAATGGATCCAAATGGATTATCTGGGCAATAGCAGTTTTCTAAGGCCCCATTTGTATTGTTTGTATGAAGCACATAGAGAGATTTTCTTTGCGCAGCTAAGTTAGATGCCAAGCCAACAGTTATAAAAAAAAGAATAAGTTTATTTAGTTTTAAGTATGCCATACGCCCTAAAATTGAGGGTAATGAAATCTTTAATCAACATATTTTTATTGTCCGTTTCATTGTTTGCTCAGTATCCTGCAGACTCGCTTTTTAAAGATAGTAATAACAATGTTATGCAGAAAATGTTCCTTTACCCGATAACAAAATGGCAACGCTTATCCTATAATTCAGATATAATTGGTTGTCAGTATTATCCTAGCTGCTCCCATTATGGCGCAAAAGCGATTCACTCAAAAGGTGCTATTTTTGGATCAATAGTGACCTACGATAGGATTATTCGGTGTAATGAAGCTGCAAAATTTAATCATGATAATATGGGTGGTTTTTATTATTCAGATGGTCGACTAGTTGACCCTGTTGATTATTATCCAACTAAATCAAATAAAAAGTCTCCTATGCTCGCCGCTAGCCTTTCAGCATTAGTCCCGGGATCAGGAAGAATGTATGGAGGTAGATTAATTATGGATGGTATCTACGGCTTACTGGTTTCATCATTGACAATTCAAATGGCTCAAAAAAGTATTAAAAAAGAAAGTGCAATTTCCCCGCTTTTTATTGGAGTAGCTCTTACAACTTATTTTGGCGAAATATATGGGGCTTATAGAACTGCAAAATATTATCAAAGCCACTCAAAATCGGATAAACAGGAGATTAACTAACCGGTTTGAGCCACCGAGCGGAGTCGAACCGCTGACTTCCAAATTACGAATTTGGCACTCTACCAACTGAGTTACGGTGGCAATGTTTCCCTTTAGGGCAATTTTTCTTTAAAGAAAAATTATTCTTTGTCTAGTAATTTTTCAAAAAAGGGAACAAACTTTCTATCAAAAAATTTCTTGTTCTCCTCCCAGACCTGACGACCGTACCTAGAACGATAAAAACTTAAACCTATTCTATCAAAAGCTCTTTCATCAAGAATATTATCCTCCAACTGTAGAAAAATATTTTCCACCCTACGAAGACCTGTCATCACAGTCATAAACAACTGCATGTCATCAATTGAATCAAAATCTTCTCTTGGCGCATCTTCATAAAGCTTTGTAACTAAAACTGCCAAATTTCTATCAGTAGCAATAGTAAGTAAAAGCTCACTAACTTGATCTGAGATAGCCTGATTCGTGGCTCCTCTAACAGCAGTGGTGTTTTGCCTTATTTCCATCCCCACAAAGACCAAGGATGCGATGACACTGAAAAATCCAATAATTTCTAAAATATTTCTTTTCATAGAATATTAATTACATTTAAATCATTCAATGCCGAGTAGGTCAATTTCAAATATTAATGTTGAGTTGGCGGGTATAGGGCCGTTATCTCGACTCCCATATCCTAGCTCTGGTGGAATGGTTAGTTTTCGCTTACCACCTATTTTCATTCCGATCAACCCTTGATCCCAACCTTGAATTACTTGACCTGCTCCTACTGTAAACCTGAATGGGGTTCTTCCTGGGTTTAAGGAAGAATCGAATTTCGTGCCATCCTCTAGTAGGCCAGTATAATTAACTGTTACGATATTAAATTTTTCAACCTCTTGGCCTTCTCCAATTTTTATATCTTCAATAACTAATCCATTACTCATT
>JAYZHS010000121.1:0-5809 GCA_036166315.1 Fidelibacterota bacterium | reverse complement strand
TGCGCCCTGTCAGCTTTCTTTTTAAGTTCATTTTACACTACCTTTCAAGAAAATAGTCAAAATTACTTACTACTAATTTATTGCTTTTCCCTATTCTTATTAAGCGTAGGTACGCTTTGGATGGCATTAAAAAAACTTACCTAATTTAAATTTACTATGCCCGAATTGCCTGAAGTACAATCAGTGGTTAACTATTACAGGCCTTTATTAACTAAACTGAAACTTAGTGGCATTAGTAGCCCAAACAATTATAAAAAAGTTTTTGATACTCATTCAGTTTTTGATCTCAACAAGATCATAAAAGGACAGTCTATTATTGATATTCAAAGAAGAGGAAAATTTATAATCTTTGATTTAAATAAAGGCCATCTATGTATTCATTTACGAATGACAGGTCAGCTTCAAATGGAAATAGATGATGCGGATCAAATGAAATACTGTAGCGCTGCAATCATATTTTCAAATGGGAAAAAACTTTTTTTTAAGGATTACAGGAAGTTTGGTAGAATCTACTATTTTGAAGATTTAAGCTTAATCGATAACAAGTTGGGCGTGGAGCCTTTGTCGCCAGCCTTTAATTATGACTTTTTGTATAAAGTTCTAAAAAAGTCTAAAGGAATGATTAAGCCGTTGCTGCTCAATCAGAAGCATATTGCAGGGTTAGGCAATATTTATATTGACGAATGTCTATGGAAGG
Organism: Fidelibacterota bacterium; assembly: GCA_036166315.1. Taxonomy (GTDB): domain Bacteria; phylum Fidelibacterota; class Marinisomatia; order Marinisomatales; family TCS55; genus TMED108. The sequence goes on along the minus strand of JAYZHS010000121.1, from coordinate 5,112 downwards.
CAAAAATTCACCCAAAGAAAAAATCATTAACAATTAGTAAGTCTAAAATTAAAACCTTAAGCGAAGCTATTCCTAAAATCCTGAATCAAGCAATTGAGTTTAACGGTACAACCATCATTAATTTTTCATATGGCAATCAAGTTTCTGGTGAATTCAAACAATTCTTAAAAGTGTTCGACAAGCAAGGAAATCCATGCCTAAGATGCAAGACTGTTTTAAAAAAGATTTTTGTTTCACAGCGTGGAACACACTACTGTCCACAATGCCAGCGTTTGTAAATTCATTCAAAGTCAAATAAATTCAAATTAATGAGCAAATAATACCGGTTAAAAAGCGTAGTTTTTTATTTCGTATATTTCGTTTGTAAATTGTACAAACTAGAGGGAAATATGAACTTAATAAAACTACCAACTCTATTCTTTTCTATAATTTTATTATTTCAATTTTTTGGTTGTGAAGCCAAAACCGATGCCAAAATATATTCTAATCAAGTGAAATATCTTCAATCTGAAGCTCATGCGAAAAATGATCCGCCATATTCGCAAGCTGTTCAGGTTGGCGATATGATCTACCTCTCTGGTGTGATTGGAAGAAAGCCTGGCAAAACTAATCTTGTACCAGGTGGAATCAAAGCAGAGACGCGCCAGGCGATGGAAAATGTTAAAAACCTTTTGCAAACCTATGGATCTTCTTTAGACAAGGTTGTAAAGTGTATGTGCATGTTAGGAGATATATCTGATTACGCAGAAATGAACGTAGAGTACAAAAAGTTCTTTCCAGAAAATCGTCCAGCTCGATCTACTTTCGGCGTAGCGCTTCCGCTTAATGCTAAAATTGAAATTGAATGTATGGCAATGCTCGACTAATAAAGGAAGATTGTTATGAAAAATAATATTTCAAGAAAAAAATTCTTAAAACAAGGAGCAACTCTGTTCGCAGGCACAATGATTGGCTCTACGATTGATTTTTCATCGATAGTTTATGCTGCAAATTATAAGCCCATCCGAATGATGTATAATGAAAATCCTTACGGTCCTTCTAAAATTGCTCAGCGAGCAATGCAAAAGGCATTTTCTGAATCAAATCTTTATACCATGCGTCAGGCTCAGAAAGAATTTGTTCAGCTTATTGCATTATTGAATAATATTGATAAGGATCAGATTTCGATTGGGTTTGGCTCAAGAGAAATTTTAAATAAGGCCGCTCTCATGAATGGCATTGATAATGGTGAGATGATATCACCCCAATTAACCTTTGAAGCAATTAATAATTATGCTAAAAATGCTATGAATACAAAAGTTAATCGGATCAAAATGGATGATGATATCAATATTGACTTAGATAAAATGGCTAGCAAGATTAATAAAAAGACTAAGATGGTTTATGTTTGCAATCCAAACAATCCAACCGGTCTAGCCTTGGATAGCAACCAACTAGAATCTTTCTGCCTTGAAGTGTCAAAAAAGGTATTGGTATTTGTAGATGAAGCATATCATGAATATGCTTTGGATGGAAATTATAAATCAATGTCGCATTTAGTGAACCCAAACAATAAAATTCTTATTTCAAGAACAGCATCCAAAGTTCATGGTTTAGCTGGATTGCGAGTGGGTTATGCCATTGCAAATAATGATATAACGAAACGACTTAGTTCTTATTTAACAGGATCATTAAATGTAGTAGGTTTGCGCGCAGCGATTGCTTCGTATAATGATAAAAACTTTCAGGCGTTTAGTATTAAAAAAAATAACCAAGCAAGAAAGATCGTTACAGATCACTTAGACAAAAAAGGAATAAAGTATTTAAAATCACACACCAACTTTATTTTTCTTAAAACAGGAATGGATATAAATAAATTTCAACCGGCAATGGAAAAACACGGAGTCATAGTTGGAAGGCCATTTCCTCCTTATAAGAATTGGTGCAGATTAAGCATGGCAAAACCTGAAGAGATGAAATTTTTTAATAGAGGTCTAGATAAGGTGTTAAGCATATGAGATTAACTATATTTTCACTAATTATCTTTATGTTTTTTCCAGCGAAAGGGCAGGAAAATAATAATTATGAGCAGTTACATGAATTTTTCTTTTTATGGAGAGATTTTGAAAACCCTCCATTGAGAGATGGCGCACCTGATTATACAAAAGGTCAATTTAATAAACGACGTCGTATATTTAAATCTCTTGAAAAGAAATTAGCCAAAATTGATACAACGGACTGGTCCAGATCAGCCCAAGCTGATTATCGGTTCATTCGGGCTGAGATGAATGGTTACGATTTTAATCAAAGAGTATTAAAATCATGGGAAAGAGACCCTGCATTCTACCAAACCGTTTGGATGTACCAAAGCGATGTGCCAGCCCATGAAGGTCCAACAAATCATGCACTTTTGGAATACTGGCAATATTCGTTCCCTCTTAGAGGAAATAAAAAGGATGATTTTATAAAGTTTCTTAGAGTCATTCCTGCCTTTTTAAAGCAAGCTGAAATTAATCTTACTGGCAACGCCAGAGACTTGTGGATAGCTGGCATTAGAGATATAAGAGATCAAGGTGAGAATTTAAAATTGATTGAAAAGAAACTTTTTCAGCATCATAACCAACAAAGCGACATTCCATTATTTGACGCAATAGAGAAAGCTCAAAGGGCAAACATGGAATTTATTGAATGGCTTGAGTTGCAGTCACCAAATAAAACTGGCCCATCAGGTATTGGAAAAGAAAATTACAGTTGGTATCAAAAAAATGTTCACCTTGTTCCACTGAATTGGGAAGAAGAAGTTCAGCTGTTAGAGCGTGAATTATATCGCGCCTGGTCCTTCCTTAAATTAGAAGAACATAAGAACCGAAACTTACCTAAGATGAAAGCTGCCGATTCATCTGAAGAGTTTGCGGTGTTAACTGATAATGCTGTTAAAAAAATGATGAAGTTTTTAGAGGAAGAAGATATCATGTATATCAAGCCGAATATGGAACAAGCCCTACGGGAACATATGGGGAGATATGTTCCTAGTGAAAATCGAAACTTTTTCTCAATCGGTCTTCACTATGACCCATTGCCTTTATATTCTCATTTTTACCATTGGTTTGACCTTGCAGAAATCAGAGACAATCCCCATGTAAATCCAATTAGGCGCTTAGCTCCACTATATAATATTTACGATTCAAAAAGCGAGGGTATCGCAACAGCGGTTGAAGAAATGTTTTTACATGCTGGTCTGTATGATGACAATCCGCGCTCTAGGGAAATAGTATGGATAATGTTAGCCCAAAGAGCAGCGCGGGGATTAGGATCACTATATGCCCATGCTAATATGATGACAATGGAAGAAGCGAGCCAGGTTCATGTTAAATGGACACCACGTAATTGGATGGAGAGAGAGCCGGAACTTCTTCGATTTGAACAACACCTATATCTAAGGCAGCCAGGTTATGGTACCTGCTATATTACCGGTAAGTATTTGATTGAAAAACTGATGACCGAGTATGCAGAAAAACTGGAGACTGAAGGCAAAGAGTTCTCCTTAAAAGATTTTCTTGAAAAGTATAATAATGCAGGAAGCATTCCTGTTGAGCTTATAAAATTTGAAATGGTTGGAGAATAATATGTTTAAGAATCCTATATTAATCGCAGCATTAAACTTAGTAGTTTCAACAATTATTATCGCGCAGAGTAGTTATCCTGTTGATTTAAAAGTAGTTGCCAAGATAAGAGAGGAAGGGTTTCAGCGTTCTGAAATCATAAATACCCTTTCTTATATGACCGATGTTTTAGGGGCGCGCTTAACTAACTCAGATGCGATGTACGAGGCGCAAGAGTGGGCAATTAAAGAAATGAAGAAGATGGGATTGAAAAATACTTCCATTGAGCCTTTCATGGATTACGGGGTAAGTTGGGATTACGATTATTTCTCCCTTCATCTTATCGAACCTGATTATCAGCCAATGCTTGGCTACCCGATTGCCCATACACCGGGCATTAAAGGTAAACAGAGTTTAACGGTTGTTCGAGCGAATATATCTACAAAAGATGATTTTAAAAAATACAGAGGCAAGCTCAAAGGAAAAGCAGTGTTGTCTTCACCAATGCCAAAAGTTGATCAAGAACGCTACCGAACTGGAAGACCTAGGTATACAGAAGAGCAATTAAAAGAAATTTCTGATAATCCTTTCCCTGATCCTCCGAGAGGACCTAGACCACCAGCTAATCCCAATCTTGTATCAGCGGTAGAAAAAAATAAATTTTATAAAGATGAAGGCGTTGCAGTCATACTTGAATCTAGGAGTGGCTGGATTGCAGCGGTAAGAGGCTTTGCAAGGCCTGGGGCTAAGATCGATGTGTATGATCGCAATGAAACCTTGAATCATTTACCAATTGTTGCAGTGACCCCTGAACATTACAATCGGATGTATAGAATCGCTGAGCGAGGTATTAAAATAAAAATTGATATTGAAATTAGTACTACAGTTGGTCAAAAAAGAAGAGATGCAAGAAATGTATTGGGAGAGATACCAGGCAGCGACTTAAAAGATGAGATTGTAATGTTAGGTGCGCATTTTGATACATGGCATGCCAGTCCTAATGCCAGCGATAATTCCTCTGGGGTTGCAGTTATGCTTGAGGCGATGCGTATATTAAAGAAGATTGATGCTAAGCCTCGAAGAACTATTCGGGTTGCACTATGGTCTGGTGAGGAGCAAGGCTTACACGGATCTAGAGAGTATGTCTATAAACACTTTGGAAACCCAAATGATCCAAAGATTGGTAAAAAGAAAGCCTATGATAAGCTATCTGCTTATTTTAATCAGGATTATGGCCCTGGTCAATATAGAGGAATTTTTCTTCAAGAAAATGAACATGTTCGCGAAATCTTTGCTTCATGGATGGAGCCATTTAAGGATCTAGGCATGACAACGATCGGGTTTCAAAAGAAGTGCTGTACGGACCATGTCTCTTTTGATCGTTCAGGGCTTCCTGCTTTTCAATTTTTACAAGATCGTATAGGAGGAACCGGTGGTCATACTAACCTTGATTTTTATGATACAATACCGATTGATGATATCAAGAAAAATGCAGTAATTCTAGCATCATTTGTATATCATACAGCTATGC
>JAYZHS010000120.1:0-4271 GCA_036166315.1 Fidelibacterota bacterium | reverse complement strand
GAACATAGTTTTTCAAAATCCTCTTCTGTCTCACCAGGATAGCCTACAATAAGCGTAGTTCTAATTTTTATATCTTGAACGGTATCTCTTAAAAGCTGAATCCTTTTTTTAATTCCCTCAGCGTTTAAACCTCTACGCATCGATTTTAAGATTGGGTCTGATGCATGCTGAATGGGCATGTCTAAATAACTGCAAAAATTGTTTGCATTCGCAATAGACTGAATGATTTTTCTAGAAAGATGCGCGGGGTGCGCGTAGTGAATCCTTATCCATTCAAAATCTAATCTATCAAGTTCTTCAACCAAATTATTAAGATATTGTTTAGGCTTTAAATCCCATCCATAGCTTGTGGTATCTTGCGCAATAATTAATAGTTCTTTTACTCCTTGATCAGATAGCTTTTCTGCCTCCCAAATGATTGAATCTATACTTCGACTTTTTTGCAAACCACGCATTATGGGAATACTGCAAAATGAACACCCGTTATCACACCCTTCTGCAATTTTGATATATGCGTAATGCTGAGGCGTCAATATTGATCTTAAGAAAATTGGGTCATCTTGAGAAAATTCTTTACCTGTCAATAATTGCATTATTTTTACATGGTCATTGCTCCCAAAAAAATAATCTACTTCGGGTATATCTTTTGATAATTCCTTTGGATATCTTTCAGCAAGGCAACCCATAACTACAAGTTTATTTAGCGTTCCTTTCTTTTTTAATTCAGTAGCTTGTAAAATAGTATCAATAGATTCTTGTCGTGCCATATCAATAAACCCACAGGTATTTATTACCATTGTATCTGCATCTTCAGGATTATCTGTTATATCATAATTCGTATTCTTTAACGCGCCAATTAGTTTTTCAGAATCAACCAATGCTTTTGCACATCCAAGGCTAATAAAATTTAATTTTTGTTTTATCATTATTTTTTAAAAAGTATATAAAAATCTTTTAAGTAGACACACCAGCTAATAATCATAAGAACTGTTGCAATGTAAATAGTTAGGTCTTTTATCCATGGAAATGCTTCCCATGGCCATATGTGGAATAAAAGCGCTAATGCCGTTATGCCAGTTGCCCACTTACCCCACCAATTTGCGCTTAGAAAGAATTGGTTTCGGTTGAAAGCATAGATTGCAAGTATTGCTATAAATAAATATCGTAAAATATAAAATAAAAAAAACCAAGCTGGAAAATTACCCGTCAGAACTAAATAAGATACTACAGAAAGAATGCATATAAAATCGGAAATAGGGTCTACCCATTGACCAAAATAGGTAACCTCATCTGCTTTTCTTGCTACCCATCCATCTAAAGCATCAGATAAAATAGCAATTAATATAAGTAAAAGAGTGATTGATCCTAACGAAGGATCTCTTAAGGTATAAACTATTGGAACAGCTAAAACTGCTCTAAATAGGCTTATTATATTCGCTAAAGTGACGATCTTTGTGGGATCAGAAATTTTTAATCTATTTTGCATTTACAATTATATGATTTTTATAAATATTTTTTAAATCAAAATTTAATACTTGATCACAGTGAGCATTTACAAAATCAATATCATGTGAAATTAGAATTAAGTGTTTATTTACCAAAATATTTTTAAGCAATTCACTCAGTTTTCTTTTCTGCTGATATCCTAAGCCAAATGTTGGCTCATCTAATATAATTAAATCATAATTACTTTGTGATAAAATTATGATTAATGCTATGCGAACAATTGACCATGAAAGATCTTTTGTGTTTTGATCTTTTATGGTATTCCAATTAATCTGATAAGATTTTAGTTTTTTAATAAAACTATTTAAAATATTAGGATCAAATTTATTGTTATTGATTAGCTTTAACAATAAATGCTCAAGAGTATTTGATCCAAGCATCCTCTCGGGAAATTGATTTAACACGCCAATGCTTGGCTTACTATTTGAAATATCTAATTCAACAGAACCTGATAATGGTTTAATTGAATTAGATATTAACTGCGATAGCGTAGTTTTTCCTGAGCCATTTTCTCCAATAATGCCAACTGAACGTGCATTGGATAAATTAATATTTAATTTATCAATGATTGTTTTAGTTGAAGCTTCAAACCCAAAAGTTAAATCTTTGGTCTTAATTGAAAGCAATCCTTTTCTATGGCAATGTTGGTATTCTGGATTAGAATTAGAATTATCATAAGGCTGCATATCTGAGAGAGATAGAATCCACTTGGTTTTTCCAAATGAAAGATCATTATAATCAGAGGTAAACCAAAGTATAGTTTTCGTTTTAGAATAATTTTTTTTAATCCAATCAACCCATTGTTTTTTTGTGTTTGGATTAAGATATGATAGTCCATCATCAATAAGAACCGCTTCAGATTTAGAAGTAAAAGCGGTTATAATATTTAATATCTCCATCTCACCGCCACTTAAAGTGCTTGGATGGCGCAACCAATCATCAACAAAGGGCAATAAAGATTTTATTTTTTGTAGTTCATCTTTTAAATCAACGCTATTTTCTGAGCTTGATTCCAAGCCAAATGACAATTCTGATTGAAGATTCTGACAAATGATCTGATTCTCAGGATTTTGAAAAACCAATTGAATATTTTCAGGAATTATTTTATTTAATATAGAGAAATTTGCTGAACCTGGATTGGTTTTATTAAGAATAGAGTAAATTATTTTAGACTTACCTGAACCGCTTTCACCATATATAATATTTAACCCTTTAGGAAATTCAATATGAATATTTTTATTAAATTTTTCAAATTTAATATCAAATGAACAGTGGCTAGTCATGAATAAGGCTCCTAACGATACGTGTAGATGAGCCAAGATTATCATGTACAACATTCGTTGCGGAATAACTAGAATTCATGAATTTTGATGAGTTTTCTAAAAGACTTTTTAATTGAATAAATAATTCTGATCCCGATTCAATTGAGAATCCTCCGCCCTTTGAAATAAGCTCCTCCGCCTCATGAAAATTAGCATAATTAGGGCCAAAAAATACTGGAAGTCGAGCAATGGCAGGCTCCATAACATTATGTACTCCAGAAGAAAATCCTCCTCCAATGTATGCGATTTGACCATGCCAGTATAGTTGAGCTAATTTGCCAATTGAATCAACAAGAATTATTCTTTTATTCACCTCTTCAATATTTTTATTTCCCAATCTAGCAGTGGCGTAATTTTTCATATTGAAATAATCTTCAATTTGATTGAGATTCTTTTCTGTTGGTTTATGATATGCCCAAATCAATGAAATATCATCTATTTCATTCAAAATACTAACGATTGACTGATTCAATCTCTTCTCATCATCAGAGTGCATACTTCCTAATATCAACCTTTTAGGTCTTTGAAGAACTGACTGCGTTCTCTCTTTAGTAAATTGATCTGATTTATTTTTGACTTGATCATATCTAGGATTTCCAAGAACACGAAGTATGGGTTTATAATTTTCGCCAATGATTTTACCCAATTGATTATTGTCATTTTTTGAAATTGTATATATTGCACTAAATGAATTATAAATATTATGATAAAATTTTCGTATAAAGGGATAGAGCTTTGAGCTTTTATTTGAAAACCTAGCTGCAAAAAGAACTGTATGTATGTTTAATTTTTTTGCTACCCAAATTAAATTTGGCCAAACATCATATCCTGCTAAAATGAGTTTTTTTGGATTTGTAAGTGTGAGATAGCTTTTTACATTCCATGAAAAATCAAATGGTAAATAAAATTTACAATCAACTTGATCATCATTGACATATTCATATCCAGAAGGGGAAAAAAAACTTAAAATAAATACTGCGTTAGGTTCTATTTCTTTAAGACCAGAAAGTACGGGTTTTATCTGTTCGTATTCACCTAAAGAGGCCGCATGAAACCAATAAATTTGATTACTCTGACATTGGGCGAGAAAATCTTTTAAGATTTTTTTTGATTTAAATCTTCCTTTGACTCCATTGAAGAGCTTTCGATTAAAAATGCATAAAATCAAGGATACAAAAAAGAAAATAGGAAATAGGAAAATATTATATAATATTTTGAAAAACATTATTATGCCAATATCTTTTCAACATTTTCTATAACTTCTTTTGGCGTAATATTTGACATGCAGTATTGCTTAGTTCTATAGCAAGGAAAACTACCGTTTTGCGAACAAGGCCTGCACCATAAATTATTATCCTCAATATTTATTGAATTTTTTGAAAAAACACCGGCTCCGGTCTCAATGGAAGTAGGACCTAATATTGCTACTGTATTGATTCCTAA
>JAYZHS010000119.1:0-13100 GCA_036166315.1 Fidelibacterota bacterium | reverse complement strand
ATTCTCCAAGATTAGGGTAAATCCCCCAATTCTCCTTCCAATCTGTCTTTAAGTTAGTGATAGCCTGACTTGATTTAGTAAGCGTATTACAGTTTAGTAGTAGGCAATCTACTTTTTTATTGATTAACTCATATACACTGCTAAAGGTATGTCCGGATAGGAGATGGGATGAGTCTTTAAGGATTAAGCTAAGCCATGTTTTTTCAAAAATATTTGTAAAGCTTAGGGCAATTTCTATCTCTTCAATATGCCCCATTGTTTCAAATAAAATTATATCGATCTCAGCTTCTTTAAACCACATTAAGGTTTCACCATAGCAATCCTCTACAATTGATCTTCCAGGAAATAAATCAGGACGATAACAATCTTCAACTGCCGTAATTGAACCTGCTATCAAGTCAGCTTTAGAACTTCGCGCAGCTTCCACTGCCATCATTAGGCTTAATTTTGCTCGCTCTTGGGCTCGTTTAGGGCTTAAGCCAGTTTTGCGATAAGACCAAGAGGTACTTCTAAAAGTATTTGTGGTTATAATATTGGCGCCAGCATTTATGTAGTCATGGTGTACGGAAAGAACATCGCTTGAGTTTGTGATATTCGCCTCTGCTGACCATAGCGGTAGTGGAAGTTTTATTCCACGGTCCATCAACTGAGTCCCCATCGCTCCATCAAGGATTAATGGAGGGTTATTGGCAGGCATCCTTGCATTCACTCAAGGTATTAAAGGGTACTGTACCGTTACAACCTCCCCAAATGAATTCTTTGCATTCTTTTGATTTTTGGTCAAAATAATATTTTGGAATAGCAGCTCTACAGGGACCGGTATCAGGTTTTAATTCACATCGAAGACCGGATCGTAAAAGCGTATTTCTAAAAGTATCAAGCATAGTGGTTTCATTTTTCACATCATCGCATGAAAACAATGAAGCACAAGCGAGTAAAGTAAATAATTTTATTTTAACCATGTGATTAGTCTCATTATAAAAAATATAACCAAATTTATGATTATTAATGTTGTTATTGGAAAGTAAAACCTTACATTTTTTGAACCAAGTTGAATATCGCCAGGAAGTCGCCCAAACCAGCCAAGCTTATCAGAAAATATATTTAATAGAAAGCCAATAATCACTGTTATCATCCCCAAAATAATTAACCATTTACTAAAGTCTTTCATTTTAAAATCAATTAAATAATTTAGATGGATATACACCTGACTCAATCAACTTTAGTATTTGCGATTTCACAAATGGTTTATCTTCTTTGTAGGTCACACCAAACCAAGAAGCATCACTATGCAGAACATGAACAGTTTCTTGCTTAGAGTTAATTAATTCATTAACTACAGAAGGGATTAGATATTCACTTTTCAATTCTTCTCCATGCTGTTCAAGAAAATTATTGAATCCTTCTTTTAAGTAAATAAATAATTCTGGTGTAAAACCCCACATGTTCATTGAAACTAGTTCTTCACCATTTAGCAATCTATTACTGGAAGAGGATAATGTATTATTAGATTTAATTATTTCATGCGTTTCAACTATAGTTGACAAATATCCATTTTCAATTTTACAAACACCTCTACTTACTCCACCATAATCTGATAGAGTGTTTTTTAAAAGAAATGCAACCATACAAAAACCAGCAGAGCCATTATTGTAATAATCAGCAATTAACTTAAATGATTTACTACCATAGAAATCATCTCCATTGATAACAATAAACGGCTCATTGATTATATCCATAGCTGAGAGTACTGCTTGACCAGTACCCCATGGCTTTTCTCTCGCACTAGGGCTTGAATAGCCTTTAGGTAGATCATCAATATCTTGAATAGAAAATTCAACAGCAATGCTATTATTATATTTATTTGTTATCTGATTTTCAAAATCAGATTTGAATTCATCCCGAACAATGAAAACCACCTTATTGAAACCAGCGCGAATAGCATCATGAACTGAATAATCAATGATTGTTTCACCATTTGGACCAACTGGATCTAATTGTTTTAAACCACCATATCTTGAACCCATTCCAGCAGCCATCACTAATAATGTCAAATCACTCATAAATTACCTTATTTATTCTAGGATTAAATTAATCTATTCTAGTACCATCATCAGCATGGATTATTACAGCAGTTCCACCAGCATTTTTTATAGCCTGTGCCACATCCAAAGGATTTTCAGGTGCATATGCAAACATACAGCCGCCGCCGCCAGAGCCACTGATCTTACCACCCAACGCTCCAGCTTCAATGCTAGCTTGAATCATTTTATCAATTTTTGAGGTACTGACTTTTAACTTGTCTCTAAGCACGGCATGATGTTTAATAAATAAATCCCCAATTCGATTATGATCAATCGTGTCTTTTTTCAACTCGTCAAGGGCTTCAATTTGGATTTCTCTGTTTTCTATTGTTGCTTCAAACAGGCCTTGCTCATCATAATTAAGGATTGATTTTCCATGGGCATCTGTACAATTTTCAAAGGTTATATCTGGGTATACATTGTTTATTTTTTTTATAATCGACTTTCTTTGATCTCGACAGCGCCTTAATATATCTAAAGTATCCTTAGGTTGATTTGAATCACCCAAAACAAAAGTTTTTAAATTTGGATTTAATTGTGTAACTACAAATGGTTCTTGCTCTATATGAATACACCCACCTATTGCGGTGCTAAATTGATCCATCATCCCACCAGGTTCATTGAATGCAACCACCTCAGCTTGATAGGCAAGCTTTCCAATTCTTTCATTTTTCCAATTAGGGGGATTATCAGCCATTTTTGATATTAGATTTATCCATCCAACAACTATTGATGATGAGCTACTTATCCCAGCCTGTATAGGAATATCGCTTTCTATTTTAGCCTCAAAACCATTTGAGAACCTTAAGCCTTTATTTATACAAAGCCTTATCGCGCTTTTAAAGTAATCACGATCTTTTGTGTATTCTAGGTCGTCTAAAGAAAAATCTTCAGTAAGATTAAGGTTTGGCATATCTATAATAATTTTTTTATCCCTTCTTTTGGTTGCGGTAATAGATGATCGAAGAGAAATAGCTAGCGCAATTACAGGTAAACCTAGATAGTCCTGATGTTCACCAAAAAGGCAAATTCGTCCTGGAGTGATTATCTTCATCTAAATAGTTTTGGCAGAATGGTTAAACCAAACTTTAAATAATGCAAATGAAGAAACCGCTGTAAGGCTGATTAAAAGCGCTGCGGTTTTATAGTGCCCATAAATCAAACTTCCAACGCCAAGAAGTGCGCCATAAACTGATATGCTTCCCAGCAACATGCAAAGCAGTCCAATTGGGACAGACCATTTTTCTTTCATTTTATTTGAGGAAAAATTTTTCCATCCTGGCCCACCAGGATTCACTTTTTTCACAAAATTCTTTAGCGTTTCTTCATCATCGGGCGGAGTAAGAAATGTAGCTATAATCCAAATAATTGTCGTTAGCAACGCTCCAATTACTATTTCCTGCCAACTGGCAAGATTGTGACTTAAAAAATTAAAATAATATGCAATAATTAGTGAGCTTATCATTGCAACTATTTCTGTATACGCATTGATACGCCACCAAAACCACCTCAATAAATATATCAACCCAGTACCCGCGCCTATCATAAGCAATAGTTCGAATGCTTGAGATGCACTTGTTAAGATTAATCCTAGTCCGGCCCCAGATATGATTGATATAATTGTAAATATTCTACCCATTCTAACCATTTGATTTTCACTGGCCTGCTGGTTAATAAACCGCTTATAAAAATCGTTAACTAAATAACTTGCTCCAAGATTAAGTTGGGTACTCATTGTGCTCATAAAAGCTGCAATCAAAGAAGCTGCAACAAGACCCAATAACCCAGATGGCAGCAAGGATAGCATTGCGGGATATGCGACATCATGCCCTAGCTTATTTGATGGTAAATCAGGAAAAGCCCTTTGGATATCTGCTAGCTCAGGAAAAACAATCAATGATGATAATTCAATGATTATCCATGGCCATGGGCGTAATGCGTAATGTGCAATATTAAATAATAATGTTGCTCCAATTGCATTTTTTTCATCTTTTGCAGAGAACATTCGTTGGGCAATATATCCTCCTCCTCCCGGCTCAGCACCTGGATAATAGCTTGCCCACCACTGCACAGCAAGCGGCACAAGCATTACTGGTACCCACACACTTGGATCAGACAAATTTGGCAATAAAGATAAATTATCTATGACATTTTCATGTTGAGTTAGGTTCTTTATACCCCCTATTTGAGGTAAATTAATAATATAAAACATTGCAAGGATAGAGCCAATCATTGCTAAAATAAATTGAACAAAATCAGTAATAATCACCGCTTTAAGTCCCCCCAGCGTTGAATAGGTTAAGGTAATTGAGCAGGCGACTAGCAGTGTTTGCCAGCCTTTCCAGCCTAAGATAATCTCGCCAAACTTTACAGCTGCCAAACTTACAGTACCCATAACCAATACATTAAAAATTAGACCAAGATATAATGCTCTAAATCCTCTTAAAAATGCTGCTGCTTTTCCGCTATAACGTAATTCATAAAATTCGATATCGGTTAAAACATTAGACCTCCTCCATAATTTAGCGTAAACAAAAACGGTAAGCATCCCTGTTAATAAAAACGCCCACCATCCCCAATTACCTGAGACGCCTTTTTGTCTAACGAGATCTGTAACTAAATTTGGGGTATCGGTTGAAAATGTAGTAGCAACCATAGAAATACCTAGAAGCCACCAGGGCATTTCCTGTCCTGCTAAAAAAAAGGAACGCGTATCATTCGCAGCTTTTTTAGATGCCCAAATACCAATAAAAAGTGCAATAAAAAAATAGGATCCTATTACAACCCAATCAATGGTGGCCATTTTCATCTAATATTTATCGTCCAATCCAAAAATAGATTGATTGGTTCTCCATCTACCTCGCGTAAAGTCTGGAATCTTTACTGAAGCACTATTATTTTTTATTGATTGCTCGGACAGAGGAACAATACAGCTCATACTAACTGCATCATATACATCAATTACAGGCCGCTGATCTCCCTTAATTGCCTCGACAAATGCCCGAATAATGAAAAAATCCATGCCTCCGTGGCCGGTATGGCTTAAAGTTGATTTCGCTTTTGAAAATCGTTTCCAAAGCGGGTGGTCGTATTCTGCTAAATACGGTTGATCTTTTTCCCATCTGTGACTCTCAGGACTTTTTCCTTCAATATAGATTGATTTTGAATCTTTCATCCATATTCCTTTGGTGCCTTGAACACGAAAATTTAAACTATATGGCCTTGGAGAATTGGTATCATGACTCAATACAATTGTTTGTCCTTTAGCGCATTTAATCACCGTTGTTACTACGTCTCCTAATTTAAATTGTATTTTTGCATTAGGGTGATCAGATCCTCCATTTTCAATAATGTATTTATTCAAACCCCTGCTTTGGCTTGCGGTAGAAGTAAGACGTAACATTCTATTGCCACGATTTATATTTAGCATTGGACTTATAGGCCCAAGGCCATGCGTCGGATATAAATCTGCATTCTTTTCCACTGAGTGCTGTGTACGCCATCTGGCTTCAGAGAAAGCTTTTGCGCCAAACTCAACACCACCTCCGTATGGTCCTGTTCCATCGTTAAACTTAACATGGCGTAAATCGTGTTGATACCCGCCCTGACAATGAATTAGCTCCCCAAATAGCCCTTCTCTTACCATATTCAATATCGCCATAATATCTCTTCGATAATTAACATTCTCCATGATCATGCAAAGTTTTTTTGTCTTTTCTGATGTATTAACTAAATCCCAACAGTCATTTATCGTTAAAGCTGCAGGAACCTCTACACCAACATGCATTTTGTTTTTCATTGCTTCAATAGACATTGGATGATGCCATTCCCAAGGTGTAGCAATATTTACCGCATCCAAATCTTCATTAGAAAGCATATTAAGATAGTCATCAGGGCCCTGGTCATAAATTTTAGGTTTTGGCCTACCGGCTTTTGAAAAAAGTTCAAGCACCATATCAATCATCCGTTGATCAATGTCACAAATTGCTGGGATATCCACATCTGGTCTATCCAATAGTAGTTTGGCATTCCATTGTCCTCTCAAACCGGTTCCAATGATTCCGATTTGCAATCGTTGATTTGCACTAAATAGTTTTACTGGCGTAATCGTAGCAGCCAAGCCAGCTATTGTTGTTGATTTAATAAATTGACGTCTTTTCAACTTTCATCTCCAAATAATCTTATTTTAACAAAAAGCCATTTTTTAAAGGATCATTAGGGTCAATCCAAAAAGTACTACTGCCGGTTACCCAAGCCTGACCTGAAACTTGAGGCACAATTGCTTTTTTATCAACCAGATCAATTGACTTTTCTACGCTAACGGAAAAAATAGAGCCAGTTATACTCTCAATCAGCATAGGTTCATTTTTTCCTAAATTACCTTTTAAAAATTCAATCGCTGCTCGGGCGCTTACGCCTGTACCTGTCGGGCTTCTATCAAGTTCCCCATCAGCAAATATACAAATATTTTTGCTATGGCAATACGATCTATCCGCTTGGTCAACAAAAATTATACCATAAAGATCATTCATTTCAGGTTCGATTGGATGCACACAATTAACATTTTTTGAAATAGCTTTCTTTATTTTTTTTCCAGCAATAACAATATCGTCAAGGTATTTCTTATCGAGACTTATTCCTAATTGATCAATATCAATTACCGCATAAAATGCTCCACCATAAGCTAAATCGTATTTAATCTGACCGAAACTTGGAACTTCAATAATGGCATCTAACTCTTGAACAAATGACGGGACGTTATTAAAAAAAATTTTATCTATTTGTTTATCTGTGATTTTTGCAAAAGCATTTATTTTGCCAGAAGGAACATCCATTACCACTTCTGTGATCGGGTCTTTAATTGGTATTACATTATAATCGATAAATATCTTTGTTAAGGCGATTATTGCATGACCACATCCCGTTGAATATCCATTATTATGCATAAAAATAATTCCAACATCAGATGATGACTTTTCAGGCTCCACAATTAATGCTCCATACATATCTTTATGTCCTCTAGGTTCCCACATTAAAGTAGTTCTTAAAAAATCATATTTTTGTGCGATCTCATCCCGTTTAGATAATATTGAGTCTCCTTTTAATTTGGGATAGCCTGATACAATAACTCGAAGGGGCTCACCCCCAGTATGCGCCTCAATAGTTTGGATTTTTATCCAATTTGATGGAGGGGTAAAGCCTTTTAATTTATTTAGCTCAATCAATGTTAAGCATTTATTGTGCTACCATTGATAATAATAGATAAATAGCAAAGGTTGCACCCATGATTCCAATTGAAACTTTTTTTGATTCCGACCAAGGTGTCATATCGACTGGTGCCGGGTCACGCTGATCGCTAATTGCAATCTCTTCAGTTGATTTCGGTTTCAATTTTCCTATAATAAGCATCACTAAGACCGAAGAAACAAAGCTAATAAAATATCCATGCAACCAATGTAAATCTCCTGAACCATCAGCAAAGAATTCAGGTACGTTGTGAATGTTTTCAAATGAAAAGAAAGCGTAGATCGCCATTCCGACAATCATCCCAACTTTTGCCGCTAGCGCTGGGACATGCTTTGTTGTGATACCTAATAAAAAAATGCCTATAATTGGTACACTATACAATCCATTAACTTTTTGAAGATACTGGAATATGGATTGAGTCTGAGCTAATAAGGGTGCAATAATAATTGATGCAACCGCTAGAAGTATTCCAAATTGTTTTCCTATTTTTACAATTTGTTCTCCTGTCGCATTTTTATTGATGTAACCTTTATAAAATTGAAGTGAGAAAAGTGTTGAAGCGCTATTTAGTCCTGAATTAAATGAGCTTAAAATAGACCCCATTAAAACTGCTGCAAAGAGGCCTAATGACCAATCGGGTAAAACATATCTTACCAAGGCACCATAAACTTGATCCTGTCTTCCAATCGGTAATTCAGTCATGTGTAATGCGATAATACCTGGAAGGCATAACATTAAGGGACCAACTAGTTTCATTGCAGAGGCAAAAAGAACTCCTTTTTGACCCTCCGCTAAACTTTTTGCAGCCATAGCCCTTTGGACAATGACTTGATTAGTTGACCAATAAAATACTTGGATAAACATCATTCCAGTAAATAAAGTGGGCCAAGGCACTGAGACGGTCCTGCCTTCAAGGTTTGTACGAGTTAAAACTGTTAAATATTCAGGCCTATCATTTAAAAGCGTTGAAAGTCCATTAAAAAATGATCCATCGCCAAGGGCAGAAAGCCCAAGAAATGGTATTGCTAGCCCTCCAATCAGTAGTCCAACGCCATTAATTGTATCGCTAACCGCAACTGATTTCAATCCTCCAAAAATTGCATATGCACTACCAAGACTGCCGATCAATAAAATGATGAACCATAAAGGGATATTCAAGTCGAACATACTCTTTAGCGCTAGCGACCCCGTGTAGAGAACTACAGGTAAAAGAACAGTTACATATCCAAAAAGGAATAAACCTGAGACCATTGAGCGTGTTGTTTTATCAAATCGTTTTTCAAGAAATGCAGGGGTCGTAGTAAAGCCACTAGCTAAATAGCGCGGTAAAAAAACCAAAGCAGTGGCAATCATTGCAAATGCAGCAAGCGCTTCCCATGCCAAGCCAACGAGTGCCTTATCACCAAAAACATCTCCATTTAATCCAACAAGCTGCTCGGTTGAAAGGTTTGTGAGAAGGAGAGACCCTGCAACAACAGGCCACGTAAGCGCGCGTCCTCCAGTAAAATATTCTTCTGTGGCATTGTTAGATTTTTTCATCTTTTGTACAATTCTGAAGGTAAAATAAGCCACAGATCCTGTTGCAATAATAAATGTGATTATTGAAATGGTGTTCATTAATAATTCCTTAATTATTTCAATTATATTCTTTTTTTAGATAGATTATTTAAATTTTTTCCAGTTTTAAATGGCAGAAGCATAAATGAGTGTTCATAAACACCAGGATATAATGTGTATTTTTTCATTGGTTTTGCACCCCAACTATTATCTCCTCCAACACCCATTTGTTTATAGTCAATTAACCAATCAATATGATCTTTTGGCACGAGATCAATTTTTCCATGCTTCTGGCTATTAGGATAATAATCTAAATCTTCATATGGATACTGATGAACGCTACCATCAAACTTTGGCAGGCCAACTGCCATAATGCCATTATTACTGTTATAAAGCGCCATCCAATAAATATCTGTTTTGTTCCCAGTTTCCTGCGGTCTCACATATTGAAAAGATTGCTCCCACACCGAACCTTCATAAATCCCAATCGAAGCGGACTGCTTTCTATCCCAGTATGATTCATGAGGCCCTCTTCCAAACCACTTGACTTGGTCAAAAGAACCATCAAGCGATAGTTTAATTCCTATTCGAGGTATTTCAGGTAAATTATTATTTTTTATTTCTACTACTCGATTGATCTTTATAGCGCCTTCACCATCAATACTATAGTCTGTTTTAAGTGTGGTTCCTGTTAAGCTATCTATGTGCATTGAATACACCATTACAAGATTTTCAATTTTAGAAACATTTAGATCAATAGGACTCATCCTATTGCCAGCTTCTTTCCATATATCAGTACGTTTAGGCATCTTATTCCCAAGATCGTTATCATTTGGAGCTCTCCAAAAATATGGAATTAATGGTTTATTAATTAAATTTGTTTCCCCAACTTTATATTCCTCAATGAATCCTGAGGTTTTATTTAATACGATACTGAAATCCAATCCTTGGACTTCTATTGTAGAAACTGAGTTTAAAAAATTAACATCTGGTATAAGATTATCTTTCTTTACAGCTAACGGCTGATAGAATGGTAATTCAAATTGCTCCCAAGCAATTAGATGTTTTTTAGGAATCAATGGTTGAGCATTTCTAGCTTTAGCTTCAATCAATAAATAGTATCTAATACCTGGTCGCGCTATAATGTTTGAAGTATTAAAAAATATTTCTTTGGACTCACCTGCCTCAAGCTTTAGTGAGCTAAGCTTCCCAGAAGAAATAGTCCTGTCATCACCTTTGATATACCATGAAAAATCCAAATTATTAAAATTAGAAAAATTATAATTATTCTTTATTTCGATCACCCCCCTATCTAAATCGATAGGTTTAAATGAAATAGGTTGATAAATCTTCTTTACTTCAAAAATATGAGGATTTAAACTCCGATCGGCTGCAACCAGTCCATTTGCGCAAAAATTAGAATCATTCTCAGTATATTCAACGCCAAAGTCTCCCCCATAACCCCAATATTCTTTTCCATTGGGATCAGTTTTGGTCAACACCTGATCTGCCCAATCCCATATAAAACCACCTTGTAATGGTTCATGTTGATAAATCGTATTCCAATAGTCAACTAAATTTCCAACACTGTTTCCCATCGCATGAGCATATTCGCATAAAATAAGAGGTTTATTTGGCTGAGACATTGCATATCGCTCGATTGAATTGACGCTCTTATACATTGGAAAAACAATATCGGTATGGCTTTTATCTTTGGCTGGTTCATATACAACAGGGCGATTGTCATTTTTGTTTTTTAGATAATTATATACTTTTTCAAAGTTACGACCATCTCCAGCTTCATTTCCCATAGACCACATTATAATTGAGGGCTGATTCTTGTCTCTTTCATACATTCGATTTGCTCGATCTATCCATTGCGCTGACCAAGCCGGGTCATCAGAAATAAAACGGTAACTTTGAGGATGTGAGCTCATGCCATGTGATTCAATATTTGCTTCATCAACTACATATAGACCATACTCATTACAGAGCTCATACCAGCGTTCATGATTTGGATAATGGGAAGCTCTTACAGCATTAATATTGTGTTGTTTCATTAATTTAATATCTTCTATCATCGACTCTTCTGAAACAGTTCTACCTCTTCTTGGATCCCATTCATGGCGATTAACCCCTCGAATAATCAAAGGTGTGCCATTCAATAATAATTTTCCATCTTTTATTTCGATAGCCCTAAAGCCAACTTGATGGAAAAATGTTTCAATTATTTGATTATCACTAATCAAATAAATTTGAAGTTTATAAAGATAAGGATTCTCAGCGCTCCAAGGCTTAACTCTTCGAACCTCATGTTGAAATAATACATTTGATAATGAATCAATTGTTGCAGCTTTGGTAGAGTCAAAAATAATTCTATTTCTTCTCATGGGATCAGTTAATTTTGCACGAATACTAATTTTAGCTGGAGACTGTAACCGATTCAATAAATCAATATCAACTCTAAATTTTCCTTTTTGATAGCTTTCATCAAGCGAAGAATGAATAGTGAAATCATTAATTCTGATTTTTTCTCTAGCGTATATAGATACATCTCTCTCCAAGCCACTAATTCTCCAGGTATCTTGACCTTCTAGGTAAGATCCATCTGAAAAACGATAGACTTGTACAGCAACTTGATTTTCACCTGCCTGGACAAATTCAGTAACATCAAACTCAGTTGGTGTTTTTGAACCTTGAGAATAGCCAATATATTTTCCATTAAACCAAACATAACATGCCGAACGAACGCTTCCAAATTTCAAAAAAACATCTTTTTTTAGCCAATCTTGAGGTAGGTTGATTTTTCTCTTGTAAGACCCAACTGTGTTTAGCTTATGCGGGATAAATGGCGGGTCGGGAGGAAACGGATATTCTTCATCCAAATATATTGGAAAGGACCACCCTTGAAGCTCCCAACTACCTGGTACATTTATCTTATCCCAATCATTATCATTAAAACCCATTTCATAAAAATTTTCAGGTTTATCTTTAATGTTTTTTGAAAATTTAAATTTCCATTTGCCATTCAATGAAATATAGTTCTTGGATCTGCTAGGGTCATTCTTAATTGCCAGTAATTCTGATTCATATGAGGTAAAGTGTGCTCTGGGGGGTAATTTATTGATGCCAATGATTGTTGGGTTTTCCCATTCATGCTTTCCATATTTTTCACAGTTTGTTATAAAAAACAATATGGGTAAAAAGAATAGTAAAGTTTTATTTTTCATAATCAATATTAGCTAAAACGTGGGATAATTTTAACAGGAATTCATCGGCATTGTCCTTGTTAAATACCATTGGGGGCTTAATTTTAATAACATTGTGGTCAGGTCCATCAGTGCTTAAAAGAATCTTCTGGTCTTTCATTTGATTAATTATCTTATCTGCTTCAATTGCTGCGGGTTCTAAATTTTCGATATCCCGTATTAATTCGATGCCAATGAATAATCCAGCTCCTCTAACATCACCGATAATTGGATATTTTGATTGTAAGCTTTTAATTTCATTAATTAAATAGGAACCTACTTTAAGCGCTCTCTGCTGCATTCCCTCTTCTTTGATGACGTCTAGAACTGCATTTCCAATTGCACATGAGACCGGATTTCCTCCGAATGAATTAAAATATTCCATTCCATTATTAAATTTATCAGCAATCTCTTTTGTAGTGACTAATGCGGATAAAGGATGTCCATTGCCCATCGATTTGCCCATTGTAACAATATCTGGAATAACACCGGCCATTTCAAATCCCCAAAAATTTGTTCCAACCCTACCAAAGCCAACCTGCACCTCATCTGCAATGCATATACCCCCAGCACTACGCACCAATTCAAATGATTGTTTTAAAAAATTTTGTGGAAGAATTAATTGCCCCCCGCATCCCATGATTGATTCAACGATAAATGCAGAAACCTGCTTACCTTGCTTGCTTATCGTATCTAAAATCACCTTCAGTTCATCGATATAGCCCTTCAAGGCTTTCTCGCCACGATATTTTCCTCGAAACATATCTGGCATTGGTACGGTATGAACAAAACTAGGAGGCCCATCGCCACCTTTGCCATTATGTTTATATGGACTTATTTCAATCAATGATGATACATGGCCATGATATGCGCCATCAAGCACTATAGTTTCTTCTGACTCTGTTGCAATGCGCGCCAATCTAAGAGCCAAATCATTTGATTCGCTTCCGGAATTAGTAAAATA
>JAYZHS010000118.1:0-5944 GCA_036166315.1 Fidelibacterota bacterium | reverse complement strand
CCGTCATGGAAAGCGCGGTAGGCATCGCATGGATCCTGGATTCCTTTGGAAAGTAGCAGCTGAAATGCAAGGCAAGCTTACTCAAGATGAGAAAGATAGACTTTTTGCTTGGATGGATGATAATGCAGTGCCGTATTTACATTCACCAGAAAAAGATAAACATCATGGTCCTAAAGGTGATAAGGGTGGTATGGATTTTCGCCTATTATTTACTGTTCTTGATGCTGATCAACAAGAAACTCTAAAAGGCATCCTAGACTCCTACAGGGAGCAAATGGAAGCTGTATGGGGTCAAATGAAAGATGGCTCAATGGATGAAGCTACTGGCAAAGCAGAGCTTGAAGCTCTAGAACTAGCTATGAAAACAGAAGTAGAGTCTCTACTAACCGATGATCAAAAAGATCAGCTTGATGCTATTTATGCTGAAATGAAAGACAAGATGGAAGCGGAAAAAAATGCAGAGTACGATGCGATGGTGACTGCTCTAAATATGACTTCAGAGCAGGAAGCTAGTTTAATCGCAGTTAACCAGCAGCATAAGGATGCCGTTGAGGCTTTAATGGAAGCAGCAAAGAATTCTGGCGCGGATGTAGATAGAGTTCAGCTTGGTGAGAAAATTAAAGCATTGATGCTAGAGCGCAATGCAAACCTAGAAGCGTTATTTGATGACAAGCAGCTTGAAACCATCAAAGTTCACATGTCGCTTGCGATGATGTTTTCAAAGCATTGCGATGGTAGAAAAGATGGACGCTGGGGAGATAAAGATGACAAAGGCGGTTCTACAAAAAGATAATTAAGCACCACAAAAAAAATAAAAGGCTGTAGTATTTATACTTCAGCCTTTTTTTTTAACTTTTTCATTATAAATTAGTCTAATAAGAAAATGCATGCGAACAGACAACGAGCTAATAAAAGAATTTCAAGAGGGAAAAGAAGCCGCTTTTAATGAGCTGGTAGATCGTTATTTATCAAGTACTTATGGATTTTTCACGAAATTTACCGATTCTAAAGAAGAGGCTGAGGATTTAGCCCAGGATGTTTTTATAAAGATGTACAAAGCACTTAAAAAATTTCGTTTTGAATCAGAATTCAAAACCTATTTATATCGAGCTAATATCAATATGTCCAATACGTATCTTAGACGAAATAAATGGAAAAATATGCTTCATTTGGACCAAATTTCAGAACCTGAATATATCGATACGACCAATGAAGATAAATGGAAACGTAAAGAGCTTTGGGATGCGATTGCGCGACTTCCAAAAATACAACGCATGGTTGTGACCATGAGAACTGCGGAGAACTTACCCTACAAAGAAATAGCTAAAATAATGAATATAAGTGAAAATTCTGCGAAGGTTAATTACTACCATGCAGTTGAAGCGCTAAAAATATTTTTTGAAAATTAAAATGAATATTGAAGAGCAATTTAAAAAACTATTAAATACATCATCTAATACGATTGATTCAGATGTATTTTTGAAAAATCTGCATTCAGAGCGATTGAGGCGTACTGAAAAAAAGTTAAAATTATACCATGGGGCTTTATCCTTTTGTTTTGTTATCGTCCTTGGCTTTATTACAATGAATCAATTAACGAACGACCCAGATGTTTATGCATCAGTTGATCTGTATTCCTACCAAGAAATGGATGAAGAAACAGAAGAATATATGAATGATCTTGCCTTCTATTTAATTAACACCAGTGATGATATTTGGCAAACCATAGATTTCTTTGAAAAAATTAATTTTGAAAATGTTATCGCAATGAACAATGGAGATATGTATGAATAAAATTGTTATAATTTTTATGAGTTTTTCTTTTATTTTATGCCAACCTGGAAAGGCGCGCGGGCCTGGTGGTCAATATCAAAATAGAATGGAAACAATGATGGTCTGGAAGCTTACTGACTACTTAAATCTATCTGAACAGCAAGCGGAAAAATTATTTCCAAGAATGCGAAGACATCGTATCAGAATGGGAGACTTGCATACAGAAGAAAAAGACCTTTTTGATTCCTACCTTTCTAAGATTAAAAAAGAGGAAAAGATCTCCCAGTCGGATGTCAATGCAATGTTAAAAAAGATGGAAAGCCTGGATCTAAAAAAGTCAAAAAATCGATTAGATTTTATTAGATCTACCAAAGATATTTTGGACCCAGCGCAACAAGTTATGTTTATGAGTTTTGAGCCATATATGAAAGAACAAGCTCAAAAAGGAATGAAAGAGCGTTACCGAAAAGGACCAGATCGCAAGATAGATAAGGGTAAGAGACGTAGATAATAAAACTTAAAAAACCCTCTTTTTGGAGGGTTTTTTATTACAACTTATATTATTTACAATTTAATTTTGATTTCTATAATCATAAAATTATGATAAAAACATACAATTTTAGTGCAGGACCGGCAATGCTAAATCCTTATGTGCTTGAAGCGACATCTCAAGCTACTATCGAATACAATGATTGCGGTATGAGCTTAATGGAAATGAGCCACCGATCTCAGCCTGTGGTAGATATGGTTAAGGAGACTGAATTACTTGTAGGGGAGCTTCTGCAATTACCACAGCATTATCAGGTCCTTTTCCTTCAAGGGGGAGCCTCGCTCCAATTTAGCATGATACCAATGAACCTTCTTGGACCAGATCAAGTTGCTGACTATACGGATACAGGTGCTTGGGCTCATAAAGCAATTACTGAAGCACAATTGTTTGGCAAGGTTAATGTTGCTTGTTCTTCAAAAGATTCTTCATACAATCATATCCCTAAGAACCTCAAATGCTCAAAAGATGCTGTTTACCTACATCTTACATCAAATAACACAATCTACGGTACGCAATGGGCTTCATTTCCTAATTTAGATGATTCACGTTCATATCTTATAGCAGATATGTCTTCAGATATTTTTAGTAGAGAATTTGATATAACCGATTTTGGTTTGATCTATGCTGGTGCTCAAAAAAATATTGGCCCCGCTGGAGTAACGCTTGTTATCATTAGGGATGATATCTTAGGTAAAATTAAACGTGAAGCTCCGATGATGATGCGCTATCAAACTCACATTGAAAAACAATCTATGTTTAATACTCCCCCTGTTATGGCGATCTATGCTGTCAATAGGAGTTTAGAATGGTTAAAAAATAATGGAGGTGTTAGTGGTATTGAGCAAAAAAACCTTATTAAAGCAGAAAAACTTTATGCAGAAATCGAGCGTAACAATTTGTTCAAATCTCCTGTTGCAATAGAAGACAGGTCCCTTATGAACGTACCTTTTATTTTTAGCGGCAAAGGTAGTGATGAAGATTTTTTATCATTTTGCGATAAGCGCGGTTTAAAAACATTAAAAGGTCATCGATCAGTTGGGGGTTTTCGAGCTTCAATCTACAACGCAATGCCTTTAGAGGGTATTAATGCTCTAGTTCAAGCAATGCAAGATTATGAGTCTAAATGAAGAGTATATATTTAAGTTGGTTTGTTGTTTGAAACCTAATCAATGATTATTCATCCCATAGTCCTTTTTTACCAAGCTTTTTTATCTTAGGACGAATAACAAAAGCACAATAAGGAGCGTTGGGGTTATTTTCATAGTAATCTTGATGATATCCTTCAGCCAAATAAAAATTATCTAATTCTTTTACTTCTGTTGTAATAGGGTCATCAAACATTTTAGCGGCTTTCTCTAAAGCCAATTGTGTAGATTTTTTTTGGGCGTCGTTGATATAGTAAATAGCTGACCGGTATTGGGTGCCAATATCACCACCTTGACGGTTCAAGGTCGTTGGGTCATGCGCTTGCCAGAAAATATCAAGCAATTCATCGTATGTCACTATGTTGGGATCAAAGACGATTTTGCATACTTCCGCGTGTCCAGTTTTACCGGATGTAACTTCTTTATAAGTAGGATTTTTAGTTTGACCACCTGCATAGCCAGAGACTACTTCGCTAACACCATCAATTCTTTCAAAAACAGCTTCAACGCACCAAAAACAACCTCCACCAAAAATTGCATATTCATTATTATCTTTTGACATGTTTGAACCTTTCTTATTTTGACCTAAAGCTAAAGTAAAAAGTAAAAATAGGGATAATGGGTATGATAAATATTTACTCAAATTTTTCTTTAAAGCTCTTTTAGGTCTTTATGCAGAGTATTTAGCATTTCTTTTGCATCGCCAAAAACCATCACGGTATTTTCAAAACCAAACAATTCGTTTTGAATACCTGCAAAGCCTGGATTCATTGTTCGCTTATTGACTATGACTGTTCTTGATTTATCAACATCAAGTATAGGCATTCCAAAAATAGGACTAGAAGAATCATGGCGAGCTGCTGGATTGACAACATCATTCGCACCCAATACAATCGCTACGTCACAGTCTTCAAATTCTGGATTTATTTCATCTAGATCTTTTAAAAGTTCATATGGGATGTTTGCCTCTGCTAAAAGCACATTCATATGACCAGGCATTCTTCCGGCAACTGGATGGATAGCATATAAAACTTTTTTACCCATTGATTCTAATTGTTCTGCCACTTCTCTTACAGCGTGCTGTGCTTGCGCTACCGCTAATCCATATCCTGGAACTACGATAACTTTATCCGCAGCATCTAAAATCATAGCTGCTTCATCCGTTGTAGAAGATTTAATACTGATTTGTTTTGCTTCAGATGATCCTTCTTCTGAACTTAAACCAACAGCTCCAAAAATGACGTTGGAAAGCGATCTATTCATTCCTTTGCACATAATATTTGTAAGTATTAGCCCAGATGCACCAACCAAAGCACCAGCAATAATCAATCCATTATTCATTAGTACAAATCCTGTAGCTGATGCTGCGATACCTGAATATGAATTTAACAGTGATATAACGACGGGCATGTCAGCTCCACCAATAGGAATTGTTAACGTAATTCCGATTAATGCAGATAAGGCAATTACTACATAGAAAGCATTCATTTCATTGGCGCCGCTAGTAACCGTAAATACTCCAAATGTTATTATGCTTATCATGATAATTGCATTGAGAATTTGTTGGCCTTTAAATACAATAGGCTGACCACTTATAAAACCCTGCAGCTTTCCAAATGCAATGAAGCTTCCGGTTAAGGTAAGGGTACCTATAAAAACAGATAAAATTATTGTTGTATTTAAAAATGTGGTTTGTTCAAGGGTGCCATATTTTGAAAAGAATTCAGCTGTGGCCACTAAAGCGGATGCTCCACCACCAAATCCATTAAAGATTGCTACCATTTGTGGCATTTGTGTCATTTCAACGCGCATTGCAAATGTTGCACCTAAAATAGAGCCAACTATCATTCCAATAGCAATGAGTTTGAAGTCAAGATCTATTCCAACTCCAGGAGAACTTACAGTAGCTAGAATAGCAATTAGCATACCAATGGAAGCAAGCGCATTCCCCGTTCTTGCGGTTTTTGGTGAGCTTAGTCTCTTAATGCCAAGTATAAAAAGAACAGCTGCTATAACGTAAAATAAATTTGTGAAGTCCATAATAATTATTTCCGTTTAAACATTTTTAACATTCTATCAGTAACCATAAATCCACCTACACAGTTAACAGTAGCAAAAACAACCGCCACTAAACCTAGCCAAGTTCCTATCTCGCCACCTATTTTTGTGGATATAATTGCACCTACGATTGCTATCCCAGAAATTGCATTGGATCCCGACATAAGTGGAGTATGCAAAGTTGGCGGTACTTTCGTAATGATTTCAAACCCGACAAAAATCGCCAAGATAAAAACAGTTATAATATTGATATCCATAATTTTCCTTACAAATTGTCCACAGCTTGCTGTGTGGGCTCATGAGTTATTTTTCCTTGATGTGTAAACATTGATCCAGATATTATTTCATCATCCAGGTCAATGTTTAAATTTCCCTCTTTCATCATATGGCTTATAAAGGTTGAAATATTTTTAGCATA
>JAYZHS010000117.1:0-4664 GCA_036166315.1 Fidelibacterota bacterium | reverse complement strand
GCTTCGGTATCCGTTTCACTTTTAAATGAAAACCCTTTTCTAATCAACACTTCCTTAAGTGTCGAATAATTTTCAATAATTCCATTATGGATAAGAAAAATCTTGCCGGTTTGATCTTTATGGGGATGCGCATTTGTATCATTTGGCTCACCATGTGTCGCCCATCTAGTGTGACCAATGCCAATAGACCCTTGAAGCGAGGTATCATTAATTTTATTGTTTAATTCTCTCACTTTCCCGGCTTTCTTCATTGATTTTATGGCACCATCATGCATTAAAGCTATTCCAGCTGAATCATATCCGCGATATTCTAATCGCTTTAAACCATCTATTAAAATAGGAACTGCATCTTTTTTCCCAAAATAACTAACTATTCCACACATAAATTTCTTTCTAAAATTTGATAAATTTATTTAAATCATTCAAAACTATCTGTGATTTACATCAATGATAAAAATCATTCCCATTCAATAGTGCCAGGCGGTTTAGATGTAATATCATAAACAACTCTCTTGATTCCTTTAACAGAGTTTACAATTTTATTTGAAGCTTTGACTAGGGTTTCATCTGGAAAGCGATACCAGTCTGCCGTCATGCCATCGCTACTGGTCACGGCTCGTAAGGCTAACAAATTTTCGTAAGTTCTTTGATCTCCCATAACCCCAACGGTTTTAACTGGAATTAAAACAGCAAAAGCTTGCCATATTTTATCATACAAATTATCTTCATAAAGGGTTTCAATAAATAATTGATCGGCTTGTTGTAAAATGCTAACTCTTTCCTTTGTAATGTCACCAATTATTCTCACAGCTAAGCCAGGACCAGGAAAAGGGTGTCTTTGCACCAGATTCTTTGGTAATCCAAGCTCAAGACCTACCTTGCGAACTTCATCTTTAAATAACTCACGAAGCGGTTCAATTAATTTAAAATTCAAATCTTTTGGAAGACCTCCAACATTATGATGGCTTTTTATAGTATGAGAAGAATGCCCATCAACAACACCGCTCTCAATAATATCAGGATAAAGAGTGCCTTGAGCTAGAAATTTTATTTCTCCAAAATTTTGTGAAATCGTTTCGAAGGATTTGATAAACTGATTTCCTATAATTTTTCTTTTTTCTTCTGGGTCAAATACACCTTTTAATTTTGAAAGAAAAATTTCAGATTCATCATACTTATGAATATTTAGCTTTAGTCCTTTTTTTAAAGCAGTAACGCATGCCTCAGCTTCATTTTTACGCATCAAACCATGGTCGATTAGAACTGCAATTGACTGATCGCCAATTGCTTTATGAATTAATGCAGCTGCCACCGTTGAGTCTACACCGCCGCTAACTCCAATAATTAGTTTTTCACTCCCAACGTCATTTTTTATCTTTGAAACTTGATCATTTATAAAATTACTTGGAGTCCAGTTCGTAGAACATTGTGCGATATTAATTAAAAAATTTCTAAGAATTTCTTTACCAAACTCTGTATGAGCAACTTCTGGATGGAATTGGGTAGCAACTCGAGTCGAGTCTTCGTTTGTAATTGCTGCTATAATTTCATTTGAAGATTGAGCAATAACCTTCCAATTTGAAGGCAACTTAGTTACTTGATCCATATGGCTCATCCAGGCATTTATTTTTGAAGGTACTTTTGAAAAAATATTATGCGAGGAATCTAAAGATAGTTCTGAAAAACCATATTCACCTTTCTCTTTTTCTTCAACTATACCTCCATAGTTATGCGCCAAAAGTTGCAAGCCGTAGCATATTCCGAAAATAGGGATTTCAAGCTCCAGTATTTTGGGATCCATTTTCAGTGCATTTTTTTCAAAAACGCTTGATGGTCCACCTGAAAGAATCAATGCTCCAGGCTGATTATCCAATACATCATCTAATGAAATATCATGCGAAACTATTTGAGAATAAATATTTTCTTCTCGGACTCTTCTCGCAATTAATTTTGTGTATTGTGATCCAAAATCAAGTATTAGTACACCATTTTTCTTCATAGCGATTAGCTAATTTCCCATTCTGATAATTCACTTAAAAAATCATAATTAGTTTGAACGGAATGAACAGGGGTAATGCTAATATATCCATTTTTTACCGCAACCCTATCACAATCAATAGAATTATCAGAATCATTATGTTTTGCAGTTAGCCAATAGTATGATGCACCTCTAGTATTTTCAATTTTTTCAAATTCATCAGTAAAATACATGGAGCCCTGCTTAGTTACTTTATAGCCTTTGAATTTATCTTTAGGAATATTTGGTACTGTAACATTTAATAATGTGTCTTTTGGAAGTCCATACTTGAGAACAGAACGTACTACATCGATAGATGCTATTTTTGCCCCTGTATAATCAAACTCGTTTTCACCATCAAGGCTAATTGCAATGGAGCTTATTCCTCTAAATGAACCTTCTCTAGCCGCAGATACAGTACCAGAATAAAGTATGCTTTGACCTACATTTGAACCTGCATTTATTCCTGAAACTATAATATCAGGCTTTTTATCCATTACAACGCTAACTGCAAATTTAACGGAATCAGCTGGCGTTCCATTTACTGCAAAACCAGAAAGACCGCATGCTAGATTAATTTCCTCGCATTGTAAGGGTCGAGAAATAGTTATTGCTTGCCCTACGCCACTATTTTCTGACTTTGGTGCTACAACAGTGGTCTCCCCAATTTCAGTCATTGCCTCCCAAAGAGCTTTTATCCCTTCAGAAAAAATACTATCATCATTAACAATTAAAATAGAAGGAGCTGTCATCTGGATAGTAAATCTATGAGGCTTGATAACTTCGTTTTCATTTCATCTCTCGAAACAATGTGATCTATAAAGCCCTTCTCCAAAAGGAATTCAGATGTTTGAAATCCCTCGGGTAGATTCTCCCCGATAGTTTGCTTGATAACCCTTGGACCAGCAAAGCCAATTAAAGCACCAGGTTCAGCTAAAATTACGTCTCCTAGCATCCCAAAGCTCGCAGTAACTCCGCCGGTGGTTGGATCTGTAAGAATTGGGATATACAATCCCCCTTCTTTATGAAACTTGGCAAGCATAGAACTTGTTTTTGCGAGTTGCATTAGCGACAAAGCAGACTCTTGCATTCTAGCTCCGCCGGATGAGCATATGAGAATAAATGGTAACTTCTTTTTTCTTGCACTTTCGATACACCTTGCAACAATTTCTCCAACAGCGGAACCCATACTTCCTCCAATGAAAGAAAAATTCATGACGGAAAGAATTACTTTGTGGTTATTTATTTTTCCTTCCACGCAACTTATTGCATCATTTTTGCCAGTCTTTGCAATTGCATCATTTAGTTGCTCAGAATATTTTTTTTCAGCCTTGAAATCTAGAAAATCATATGATTTTATATTGCTAAAAATCTCTTTTGAACTCTTTTCATCAATTAGAAGGTCAAAATAAATGTCAGGAGTCATTCTAAAATGATGACTGCATTGCCGGCAAACAAAATAGTTTTTTTCAAGTTCTGGCTTATACTGTATCTCTGAACAAGATGGACATTTAGTCCATAATCCACTCGGTATATCTTTTTTTGTTGCGTCAGCGGAAATATTTTTATCTTTTCTACTAAACCAGGCCATATTTTTTATTTTTCTTTAACATGAAAATAGCATTAGAGCCATCTGAATAATATCTTTCTTTTCTATCTACTTCTTCAAAGCCTAAATCTATGTACAATTTTACAGCAGGCAAATTAGCTTCTTTAACCTCTAAAAAAACATTAGTATCATTATCATCTTTTTCTAAAATTTTCATCAGTAAAAATTTTCCATACCCTCTATGTTGATAGGGAATGTCAATTGCTAAGTTAATTATATGATTCTCATCATATATTTTCCTTTGAAAAATATAACCTATTATCTTTTTTTTTAATTCAAGCACTGTTACCCTAGAATATTTCTCCTCAATTATTTCTGATTTAATTAGATCAAGAGACCAATAATCATTAAAAACTTTTTTTTCAATATTGTATATTTCATTTAAATCTTCAAGCTCTGCTGTTCTAATATTCATTTTAACCTAGTTCAAATGGAGAAATGTAATTTGAGGCTAAAGTATATGGCTCCTCTATTTTCCATAACTCATAATTCTTTAATGCTAATTCTCCTACTGCTAAAGCAGATGGATGTATAGAAAGATAGTTTTCAGCATTTGGTAATTTCTGACAGCCATAATGAATAGCATCTAGATTTTGCTTTAATTCTTTCCATGAAAAAGCTTTTGGTTCATTTAGAGGCTTTCTTTTTTTAAACTTTTGCGCATATACAATATCCCTATGGGAATAGAGATACACATAGTAATCTGTCAATTTATTTAGCGGGTTATTTGCTATAACCTGTAAGGTGGGTACGGGTATTACAGGGATTTTTAAAGCGTAAGCAAGACCCTTAGCAAAGCCTAGACCTATTCTCAAACCGGTAAAGGATCCAGGTCCAATAGATACAGCAATCGCATTTAATAATTTTTTGTCAAAATTTTGATCTTTTTCGATCTCTTGATAAAAAAGAGGTAAAAATTCAGAATGTTTTTTTGGAATTGATTTTTCAATTAAAATTTTGCATTCATTTTTATAGAAAAAAGAGATTCCGCACCAGTCGGTTGAAGTGTCTATTGCTATAAGGTTCATAAAATTAACC
>JAYZHS010000116.1:0-5697 GCA_036166315.1 Fidelibacterota bacterium | reverse complement strand
AATCTAGATAAACCCCAGTGCCCAGCCATTGAACCAGCCCCCAAAACAACCGGTTCTTGAAAATCACCATCTCCACAAACAACATAGGTAAAATGGCCAATAATTTCATCTGATCCATTATTAAATTCTTCAAAATTGGCACGTAATATTGATTCAGCAGTCGCCATACCAACGGCCATTGCAAACCCTTGGCCTAACGGCCCCGTGGTTGCCTCAACTCCAGGGATTTCCACTTCAGGGTGTCCTGGTGTTCTGCTGTGAAGTTGGCGAAAATTGTTAATATCATTTGAATCAAGCCAGCCTATTTGATATAAAAGAGCGTAAAGCAATGCTGATTCATGCCCAGCAGATAGAACGAATCTGTCCCTGTTAAACCAATCTGGATCGTTGGGATCAAAATTTAGGTATTCTGAGAATAGTATTTGCGTAAAATCCGCTGATGACATTGGCCCCCCGCTATGTCCTGAATTCGCTTTGCGCACCATATCCATAATCAATCCTTTGGTTACCGCTAATGCAAATTGATTTTTCTCTTCTGCCTCCCAATCAGTAAATGTGTCAATATCTTTATAGCTTCTCATATCAATAATTAAAGACTGTAAAATTCTTTCATGGTCTGGACCGGATCCTCTGTTCCAAAAATTGCGGAACCTGCAACCAAAACATCCCCACCAGCATCAATAACCTCTTTAGCATTATGAAGTTTTATACCACCGTCCACCTCGATCAATACTCTATCCTGTAAACATTGCTCAACTAATTTTTGTTTGATCTCCTGAATTCTTTCGGTGGACCCATCAAGATAGCCTTGACCGCCAAAACCGGGTTCCACGCTCATGACTAAAATGAGATCAATATGCTCAAAGAAAGGCTCTATTTCTGCGACTGAAGTTGATGGCTTTAACGAAATACCAACCTGTTTACCTGTCGAGCGAATTAAATCAATAACACTTTGCGGATTATCCGTTGCTTCAATATGAAACGTAATCATATCTGCTCCAGCTTTTGCAAAAGGCTCCACTAATTTTTCTGGCTCGATGACCATCATATGTACATCTAAAAATTTGTTTGTTTTGGATCGTAGTGATTTAACTACCGGTGGTCCGATCGTAAGGTTGGGAACAAATTGATTATCCATGACATCGACGTGTATCCAGGGAGCTCCACCCTTAGCGCATTGGTCTAAAGCTGATTGTAAATTAGAAAAATCAGCTGATAAAATAGATGGGGATAATTTGAATTCCGAGGTCATATTATCACTAGTAAATTAGTGTGGGAGAATTATGAATTCAACTCCGAAAGTTATTTATCTATTCTTTTTGGATAAAGCTAAACTAACTTTGATATAGCTAAAGGAAAATAAGATGAATAAAGAAAATAAAGATCGCTTCTATTATAACAATGAATTTTTAAGTAGTCCTGATGCAAGATCGGTAAGAATATTATCGGAATACTATGGGCCGCTGCAAAGATTTAAAAGAAATAATATCCAGGATTTTGTAGTATTCTTCGGATCGGCTAGAATACAATCGCAAAAGGAAGCTCAAAAAGAACTGGATAATGCACCTAAAAATACCTCCAAAGAAAAACGTAAAAGACTGGAAGTAAATCTAGAGATGAGTAAATACTACGAGGATGCAAGAAAATTATCTTTCCAAATGACTAAATGGAGCAAAAAATTAAAATATAAAAAAAGGAGATTCGTAGTAACGTCGGGAGGCGGTCCAGGAATAATGGAAGCTGCAAACCAGGGTGCGGCTGAAGCTAAAGGTTCTGCGGTTGGTCTATCTATCAGCCTGCCTTATGAAAAAAATGGCAACCAATGGATCTCAGATGATCTTGAAATACATTTTCATTATTTTTTCATGAGAAAATTTTGGTTTCTTTACCTTGCAAAAGCAATGGTGGTCTGGCCGGGAGGATTTGGAACACTCGATGAGCTGATGGAGGCTCTAACCTTAATTCAAACACAAAAACTTAGAAAGAAAATTCCTATTGTGCTATTTGATGAAGAATATTGGACTAATATTGTAAATTGGGATTACATGGTAGAAAAAGGAGTTATTGCAAAATCTGATATAAATTATTTTAAATTCTGCAACTCTGTTGATGAAGCTTATAAATATTTAACTGAAAAAATAACATCAACCCATTTAAAAGGACCAAATTTTTAGTAAAAAATGTACAATAAGATTTTTATTTCAATCGTATTAATCAATTTTTCCTTTGGGCAAGTGGGTCCAGAAAAATCTCTTCATCGAAGTCCCCCTAGAGCTTGGGCTCTAACCAATGCTACAATACATACCGAGCCTGGAAAAACGATCTATAACGGTACAATTGTAATTAGGGATGGACTCATTATTGCAGTGGGTAAAAATGTTAAAATTCCTGCACAAGTCACAGCAATCAAGATGAATGAGAAACATATCTATGCAGGATTTATTGAAAGCTGGTTGGATGTAGAGTCTAAACCGGATACTTCCTCTTTAGAGTTGCATTGGAACTCCAATATGCGCGCCCATCTCAAAGCGAGCGATATCTATAAACCGAGCCGTGATAGGTTAAATGAGCTAAGAGAATTAGGGTTTACTACAGCTCATATTGCTCCTGATGGCGGTATATTTCAAGGACGTTCGAGTCTAGTTCAAATTTCCAATCAACCAAAAATCCTTTCGAATGAAATTGCTCAAATTATAGAATTTAAATCTGGCGGCTGGGGCGCAAAACAATATCCAACTTCATTGTTAGGTGCAATTGCTTTTGTTAGGCAAGGATTTATTGATGCCGAATGGTATGGAAAATCACAAAATATTTTATCAAAATATCCTGATGGAAATGAACAAATTCAAATTGATCAATCTTTGAATACGCTAAATGCGTCGGTTAGCCAAAAGAGCCCCTTCATTTTCAAAACGAATAATGAGATATATATAGATCGTGCATTCAACATTTCCGAAGAGTTTGATATAAAATTATGGATCAAAGGTAGCGGATTTGAGTATAGAAGAATCGCTGAATTACCCAAAGCATTTATGATAATACCCGTAAATTTTCCTGCTAAACCTGATGTAACTAATCCTCATTCTGCTTTGCAATATTCTACCAAACAACTCAAACATTGGGATATAGCACCAGATAATTTGATGCGACTCAAACAAGCAGATTTCTTATTTTCAATTACCACTAGCGGATTAAAGACTAAAGGGGACTTTAGAAAAAATTTATCCAAAGCGGTAAGGCGCGGCTTTAGCAAGGCTGATGCCTTGGCAAGCCTTACCACTCTTCCAGCTGATGCTTTTGGACAGTCAGAGCGACTGGGTAAAATTAAACCCGGTTATATTGCAAACCTGGTGGTCACCGATGGCAGCTACTTCAATACAGCATCAACAGTAAAATCAGTATGGATCGGTGGCGAAGAATTTGAGATTGACCCTGACCCCATTGTAGATGCAGCTGGAATCTGGACGGTAAAAGAAAGGGAAAGAACCTGGGTATTAGAGATTAATAAAGCTGATCTTTCCTATTCTGGTATTATCAAAAAAGATGGCAAATCCATTTCTGTTCAAAGCTTATCAATCGATCAAGATCGTATATCATTTGCGGTAAATGATACATCTCTATTCAAGTTTGGTGCAACCCGCTTTGCTGGAAATATCGCAAACAAAGCAATGCGCGGTAAAATCACCTATGCGGATAATAAAACTTCTCAATGGAGCGCAATACTCGATTCAAAAACAAAAAATTCTGAAGAAATATTTACCGATGAAATACCTAGCAAATTAAAGGTATTTTACCCTGAAGGCGCCTATGGTTTGGATAGTAGAATTTCTCAGCCAAGGACTATTTTAGTTGATGACGCCACCATCTGGACATCGGGACCTGATGGCGTTTTAAAAGAATATGATATTTTATTTCAGGATGGAAAAATTAAAGAGATTGCAAAAAATATTTATCTGCAAGATCGCAATGCCATCATTATTGATGGAAAAGGAAAGCATATCACCCCAGGACTGATTGATGCCCACAGCCATATGGCAGCAGAATCAATCAACGAAGGGTTTCAAAATGTGACCGCTGAGGTAAGAATGCGTGATATCATAGATCCAAATGATATAGCAATGTATCGTGCTTTGGCTGGAGGGTTAACAACAATCAACCTGCTCCATGGGTCAGCAAACCCAATAGGTGGACAAAACGTTATTATGAAATTAAGATGGGGAAGTTTCTCCAATGATTTGATATTTAAACGAGCACCTGAAGGAATCAAATTTGCGCTTGGAGAAAATGTTAAAAGAAAGCGCTCTTACGGAAGATATCCTGAAACTCGCATGGGTGTAGAGCAGGTTATCCGTGATGCATTTTCCGCTGCCCGTGATTATAAAAAATCATGGGATACCTACAACAAGGATGCCAAACTTCAACGTACAAAAGTACCTCCAAGACGTGATTTAGAATTAGATGCAATGGTAGAAATCATGGAAGGAAAGCGGTTAGTTCATGCCCATTCCTATCGCCAGGATGAGATCCTAATGCTGACTCGGATAGCAGAAGATTTTGGTTTTACGATGGCAACTTTTCAGCATGTATTAGAAGGGTATAAAGTAGCAGAAAGGCTCGCAGAACATGGTGCGGGAGCTTCGACGTTCTCGGATTGGTGGGCGTATAAATTTGAGGTGATCGATGCAATTCCTTTCAATGGTACACTAATGGCAAATGTAGGGGTAAATGTTTCCTTCAACTCAGATAGCGATGAGCTTGCAAGGCGGATGAATTTAGAAGCTGCGAAAGCTGTGAAATATGGAGGCTTAAGCGAGGAAGAAGCTTTAAAGTTTGTTACAATCAATCCTGCTAAGCAGCTCAAAATAGATAAATATGTAGGGTCCCTTGAAATAGGTAAGGATGCTGATTTTGCATTGTGGTCAGGTCACCCGCTTTCAAACTACAGTATCTGTGAACAAACATGGGTAGATGGAAAACAATATTTCTCAGTAAAGAATGATCAATATTTTAGACAGAGAGACCAGAAACTTCGTAATGATCTAGTGCAAAAAATATTATCCAGCGAAGATAGCGGTAGCAGCGAAATGAGTCCTGATAGTGAAGATGCAAATAAATTTCACTCCTGTAGCGCTGACCATAACCACTTAGACGCAGGAGGTGAGCAGTGATTAAAAAGATGATATTATGTGCAGGGCTATTTATAACTACACAGATCAATGCGCAGATTCCGGCAGCTGATCAACAAAATCCTATATTACTGAAAAATGGTTTTATTCATACAGTCTCTAAGGGGGTGGTTGAAGGATCAATCCTTTTTGAAAAAGGCAAGATTGTACGAATCGCAAAATATATAACCCCTCCAGATGATTGTGAAATAATTGATCTGGATGGCAAACATGTTTACCCTGGTATGATCGCAGCAGTATCTGGAATAGGATTGGTTGAAATCAACGCCGTTGCGGTGACCAATGATCACTCGGAGCGTGGAGAATTCAATCCCAATGTTCGTACGAATGTTGCTTTTAATACTGATTCTGAAATTATACCTACTACGAGATCGAACGGCGTTTTGGTTGCAAATGCTGTACCGAGCTCTGGACTTGTTTCAGGTCAATCATCCGTCATGATGCTTGATGGGTGGACCTGGGAAGACGCTACCCTTTCTTTCCCAAATGGCCTTCATATTAATTGGCCAAG
>JAYZHS010000115.1:0-5803 GCA_036166315.1 Fidelibacterota bacterium | reverse complement strand
TTTAGATCTCAATTTATGACAGATACTCAAGGCGCAGGAATTATGAATACGCTATTTGAGGGTTATCATCCATGGTATGGTTCAATCCCTCAGCGTATTTCAGGAGCTTTAGTTGCTGATCGCAATGGAAAAGTTACGACATATGCATGCGTAGGACTGGCCGATAGAGGAGAGCTTTTTACTCCAGTAGGCACAGAGGTCTATGATGGAATGATTATTGGAGAAAGAAATAGGGAGGGAGACTTAAATGTTAATATTTGCAGAGAAAAAAAATTGACAAATATGAGAGCGGCTGGTTCTGATAATACTGTAACCTTAAGACCCCCTAAAAGATTATCATTAGACCAATATGTAGAATTTATCGCAGAGGATGAGCTAGTTGAAGTAACTCCAGAAAATATTCGCCTTAGAAAAATGGAGTTGGATCAAAATAAAAGAGCATCGATGAAAAGAAAAGAAAAATACTCTAACGAATGAAAACTAGATGCCTTAAATCAATGTTTTTGATTTATATTTTATTTTAACTTCAGATTGATTTATGAAATATCTAAAATATTATTTATCACCTATAACAGTTATAGTTGCACTATTCTTTATTTTACAAGGAAAGCACTATCCAACAGCATTCCTAATAGGCTTCTCGCTTTTTATTATTTTAGGTGATTATTTTATCAAAGAAGATTCTTCCGAGCATGATTATAAATACCCTTTTTTCCTCAATCTACCAATATACCTAAACCTTCCTTTATTATTTATATTTATATCGGTATCAATCTTTGCTTTGAGCAATGAACCATCAATTCTTTTTTCATCGCTTTTCAGTAATACATTAAATTTAAACTTAGTTCAAATTAGCGATTCATTTTCATCACTAGATTCAATCTTCCTTATTTTTCTATCTGGATTATTTATTGGTATTATGGGCACTGTGACAGGTCATGAGCTTGTTCATCGAACAAAAAATAAATTTGATATGTTTATTGGTAATTGGCTATTAGCATTCTCTTGGGATTGCACCTTTGCAGTGGAACACGTATATGGGCATCATAAAAATGTAGCAACGCCTATTGATCCTGCAACAGGTAGAAGGGGTGAGAATATCTATAAATTTATTATAAAAGCCATGTTCAGCGAACACAAAGATGCCTGGATAATTGAAAAAAATCGCCTAAAAATAGCGAAAAAAAACTTTATCAGTTTTAATAACAGAATGCTTATAGGATATCTGCGAAGCACGGCGATTACTCTATTAGCCTATCTTCTAGGTGGCATTCATGGTGTTTTAGTGTATTTATTGATTGCTTTCATAGCTAAATCACTGTTGGAGTTAATTAATTTTGCTGAGCATTATGGACTAGTTAGGGTTGAAGGACAGCCGGTACTTCCAAGGCACTCCTGGAATTCAAATGCAACAATAAGCAGTCTCTATCTATTTAATGTAACAAGACATTCATCGCATCATGAAAAATCACACTTAAAATACTGGGAATTAAAGTCTTATAAAGATTCACCTATTATGCCTCAAGGTTATCTAACCATGATTTATTTAGGGATACTGGCGCCATTTATTTTCCATAGAATGATGGCAAAAAAATTAATTGAATGGGATGAAAAATACGCTACCGTAGAGGAAAGATTGCTAGCGGAAGCGCAAAATAAAAAAAGCAAATATCTCAGCTTTATTAAATAATATCTAAGCTAGCAATATAATCAGTATTTAAAATGTTTAATTTGCTCACCCTCATCACCAATGCGGGTCATTGCTTCAATTCCCATATCGATATGTAGATCTACATATTTACGTGTAACCTCTGCATCTTTTTCCTGGGTTTTTACTCCTTCAGGAGTCATTGGCGTATCACTAACAAGAAGAAGTGCGCCTCTATTTATCTCATTGGCAAATCCTGTAATAAAAATAGTGGCAGTCTCCATATCAATTCCCATTACACGAACTTTGCGAAGATATTTCTTAAACTTTTCATCATGTTCCCAAACTCTTCGGTTTGTAGAATAAACAACCCCAGTACGATATTCGATTTTATTATCTACTAATATTTCTGAAACGTACTTATGGAGTTTAAATGATGGCATTGCTGGTACTTCTTGAGGGAAATAATCATTACTGGTTCCTTCACCTCTGATTGCAGCTGTTGGAAGAATAAAGTGTCCAATATCAGTAGTTTTTTTTAAACCACCACACTTACCCAAAAACAAAACCCCTTTTGGAGTAGCGCTGGAAAGCAAGTCCATTATTGTAGCTGCATTGGCACTACCAATCCCAAAGTTGATAATACTTAAACCATCAGAATTGATAGCAGAGGTCATTGGACCTCCCATTCCATTAATTTTTACATCAAACCGCTCGGCAAACTTTTCAACATAGTTTTGAAAGTTTGTGAGAAGAATCCAGTCTCCGTATTTTTTTGGATCGGTTCCAGTATATCTTTTTAGCCAGTCGTGGGCTATATCTTTTTTATTTTTCATTAGATTATTTCCTTTTAAAAATCATGGCTTTTTCAAATTGATTTTCATCACCATTTCTAAGACGTTGAATATTACTCCTATGGGTAAAAATTATAAACCATGGCACTAATAAACTAAATACCATAATTGATAGAGAAGCTGGGGGCAAACCTAAAAAGGGAGGAAGTAAAAGAAGTAGAATCGGTAATGAGCATGAAGCAATTATTGAAGCAAGAGAAACATAACCCGTTAAAATGATTGTAATAATAGCAATAGCTAAGCAGAACGGAAAAACCATTGGGAATAGGGCTATCATCATTCCACCAAGCGTTCCAACTCCCTTACCTCCTTTAAATCCTCCAAAAATAGTGTAGGTATGTCCAAGTACAGCTACAAATCCGCATAGAATTTGAATCACACCAAGATCTGGTATACTCTGAAACTCAAAAAACATTGGAGCGAGTATTGCAACTGGAAACCATCCCTTTAATACATCAATAACAACTACAACCAATGCCGGTTTCCAGCCAAGAATTCTGAATGCATTTGTTCCGCCAGCATTACCGCTACCATATTCACGAATATCAATTCCTTTAATAATTCTACCCATAATGATACTAGTTGGTGTAGAGCCAATGATGTAGCTTAAACAAAGTAATAATAATAAAAAGAGATAATCGTTCATGATCTTTGATCGCTAATTTTTTGAATTGAGAAAACTAACCCGCCTGGTCCTGAATGCACAGCAAGCGCTGGACCCATTTCTGAAACAATGACATTATCGGATCCATATACCTTTTTTAGATCGTTTGCCCATTTTTTTGCATAATCCTCCATCTTAGCATGAGCGATTCCAATCCTCACTGAAGTATTTTTAGGAATCTTTTTTTCAACAAATTTTCTAAATTTATTTGCTTTATTTTTGTTTCCGATTGTTGCCCCTACAGCTTTAAGCATTCCTTTTGAACTGAATGAAAGGATTGGATTTAACCTAAAAAGGTTAGCTATTTTTTTTACATTTTTTGAAATCCTTCCTCCTTTTACTGCGTTATCTAGCGTTTCAAGACCGAGGAATACCGATGTATTTTTTACAGCCTCATCTACAGTTGAAAATATTTCATCTATATTTTTTTCGGCTTTTACAGCTTCCGCGGCGCTTAAAGCAATCAAGCCTAGGCCAATAGATGCGCTATATGAATCAACAACTTTAATAGGAAATTTATTGATAGCTTTGGACGCTGTAAGCGCAGATTGAAATGTACCGCTTGAGTTGCTAGGTATATGAATTGATACTGCAGATTCATAGTGACTGGATAAAAATTTATATTGTCTTCTAAAATCACCGGGTGAAGGTTGTGATGTTTGTGGATGAATTGGATTTTTTTCTAGTTCGTTCCAAAATTCATTAGAAGAGAGAGATACTTTATCTACATAATGAGTATCTCCAAAATTTAGCCTAACTGGAATCATATGAATATTATAATCTTCCTGAATTTGATCAGGTAAATCCCCACCTGAATCTATAATTATTGCTGTAGAAAGATGTTTTTTATGCGCATCTGATTGCTGTTTAATCATATCATCTGTCTTTTCACCTTTAACAGAACCAAATTCATTACATATTTTAAAAACCTTTCCAGGCTCATCAGAATGAATATGAACCTTTACCTTTGTTTTGGTTCCAGCCAGGACAATACTATCTCCACAATCCATCAATCTTTCTTGAATTAGACGGCGAG
The DNA here is from genome assembly GCA_036166315.1 of Fidelibacterota bacterium. Taxonomy (GTDB): domain Bacteria; phylum Fidelibacterota; class Marinisomatia; order Marinisomatales; family TCS55; genus TMED108. Next base: position 1,601 of record JAYZHS010000115.1, on the reverse strand, counting down.
GTATTTCCTCGCCACTAATAATGCATTCCGTACAATATCTAAATTTCTCATTTAATGTTGCATCTACTTCATCATCATCGATTAATTTCAAATCTGCTTCCGATATCAATCCCGAATCAATATAGTCTTGAATACCTTCAAGTATATCTACAAATCCCTGTGCACCTGCATCTAGTACTCCAGCTTTAGCCAAGACATCTAAGTGCTTAGGCGTGTCATTTAGTGATCGCTGGGCAATTGATAGGCTTTTTGAAAGCAATAATTTTATATCATTAATTTCTTTAGAATAATTGACCAATGCTTCGCTCCATTCACGAATAACGGATAATATTGTGCCCTCTCTTGGCTTGACAAGGGCATCATAGGAATAGTTTTTTGCATGGATTGCAGCAGCAGCTAAATCTGATGCGAATAAAATAGTCTTATCTTTTACACCATCAGCAAACCCTACAAGGAATTGAGCTAAAATAGCGCCAGAATTTCCACGTGCTCCATCAAGCGCACTATCAGCAATAGCCATACTCATTTTTCTTATATCGCTATACGCTTTATTGTGAATTGCCCCTTCAATGGTAGTTAGTGTATATGCCATATTGGTCCCTGTATCACCATCTGGAACTGGAAAAACATTAATCTTATTTAAGTATTCCTGCCGAGATACTACGCGCTTAAGCCCTGCGGTAAATGATCTGTGTAAGCGAATACCATCAATATAATTTATACTCATTTATTCGTTTGATTTAGTCAGGTTTTCGCTTATTGAAATATTATCATCAATTATACCTCCTGAGACTATAGTTCTTAACCCAGACTCTACCGAAATATTGGGATGAATAGCATCTTTTTTTGGAACTATAATAAATACTCCCGAAGTTGGATTTGGAGTAGTAGGTACAAATAAATGATAGAAAATATCACCTTTTTTGTTTTTTGATTCGTTCGTTACGAATGCCATTGTCCAAAGATTTCTTCTTGGGTACTCAATTAAAATTACACGTTGAAATGATTTTGCTGTTGAACCTGAAAAGGCACCAGTTATTTGTTTAATTGAATTATAGATTGTGCTAACAATCGGAACCCTTGCAACAATAATCTCGCTCCACTTCAATATTGTTCTACCAAGTACATTTGTGACAAATAGACCAATAATAAATATGAACAAAATAGTTAAAATTATGCCTAGTCCTGGTATTTGAATCCCGATTACCGCTAACAAAGGTTGTGCTAGGCGATCGAGAAATTCAAAGAGCAGCTTAATTATCCAATAGGTAGCCATAATTGGCATCAGAGCAATTAGACCTGCAAAAATTCGTCTTTTAATGATTTGCCACATAGTTTTATTTAACTCAAAGTTAAATGACCCCTTCCATCTTCAGAAGATATTTTTTTATTTTTAAACCACCTCCATATCCACCTAAAGTGCCATTATTTGCAATTACTCTATGGCATGGAATTATTATAGGAATCAAGTTTTTTGCATTTGCTGTTCCAACTGCACGATATGCGCTAGGGTTTTGAGTGAATTGAGCAATTTCTTTGTAAGATCGAACCTCTCCGTATGGAATTTTCATTACAACAGTAAGCGCTTGTTGATAAAAGGG
>JAYZHS010000114.1:0-3524 GCA_036166315.1 Fidelibacterota bacterium | reverse complement strand
AATATAAATATAAAATTTAATATATTCAAATAAAATGAATAAAATATTGCTATTAACGTTATTTTGATTTAATATTTAACAGTATATTTATACCAACAAGGAAAAAAAGTTATGAAAAAATTAAGTTTTATTTTGAGTTTATTACTCGTTATTGGATGCGAAGAGGAGGATGATGAAAAAAGCGCTTTCGTTGGTACATGGACAATGACAGAATCATCAGGCGGAATATATATGATGGTCAACAAAGCACAATATATTAAAGCAGGTGAAGTAGATGGAGACGTAAAAGCAGCCCTATACACTGATCAAGGGCCAGTTGATTCTTTTTCTATGACTGATTTTGATGTTAATCAAAATATGGATGGAACATTTATTATGCTATCGACACCCTATGGTACGAATTTACCCTCTGATGCAAATTATCAGCTTTCAGATTACGTATCATCGCTTGATGACTACGATTATTCTCAGCTTAGTGTGAATACAATGAATGACTATTATGATTTCTATAATATGTCTGGAAATAAACAATATTCTATTGAAACAGATGACAATGGAATGAATACAGTCTCTGTATTAGATACGTTGTATAGGCAAATTTATATCAATGGGAATACCGTAGATGATTCATCTCGTTATAGCATAGTTTCAGGCACCGTAAAAGAAGTTGGGACACAAATTCCAGCCAACCAACCAATTGAAATGATGGATGATGATATCGGACTTCCATCAGCGCTGACGCTAACGTTAAATGCAGACTTTACAGGAAGCGTTGAAGAGACATTCGAAGGAAATAGTATGGTTGCAGAGATTCGCTGGTTTGCTACACCTGATTCGTTGTTTGGATGGAATTATTGCGGTTTAGATGGGGACGATGATGAATGCGATGGGGGCCCTGTGTTTAATAATTTTAAGGTTACTGAAAACTCATTAGTTCTTGGTATGTATCAAGATATGTGCGAAGAGTATGATGCTATGGATGGATCTGGGTATTGCGATGAAATGATGTACGATGCCTATGGGGTTGAAATCGGAACACTCGATTCATTCTGGGCAGAAATAAATGTATCAATGATTAAAAGCAGTTCAAGCAAGCAATATATCTCTACCAATCAAAATCTAAAATTAAATAAAAGATCACGATCAATTTTTCAAGAAATTGCAAAACAAAAGAGGCATATTAAAAATAAAAGGAGCGTAAAATGAATGCACGTCAGTTAATCAGCGCGCTAGTTATTTTAATGTTCAGTTTTTCCCTACAAGCGCAAAATGAGACCATTTTATTTGGTCAACAAAAAGCGATAAATAATTTATCTAAAGATGCTGGTGTTTCCTCAAAGGAATTAGATGATTATCTAAAAAAGCGCTATCAGCGACCATTGTATCAACTAACACAATCTGAAGGGGCAGATATCATTAAAGGCTTTCAAGATGGGCGCCTTTCAAGAAATTCTATAAGCGACTATCTAAGACCTGCGGTGCAAGCGGCTAATAATACTCAATCTCAATCATCTATGGTCAAAAAAGAAGATTTAATTGCAGCCAGCGTACTTGAGATTGGAATGAAAAAACGATTCCATTTTAAAGATGGTTCAATAAGTGAAGGAGAGATTATTAACCTGGAAGAAGACCTCGTTGTTTTGGTTACAGCTTCAGGAGAATTTAGAATTCCTAAAGGTGAATTTTTAGCTGAGACAGCTGAAATTACCAATAAGAAGGCTGAAAAATTTGTAGGGCACGTTCTATCTGAAACAGAGGAAGAATTTGTAATTCGCACGCAATACGGCGATGCAAAAATCCATAAAAGAGAAATCGAAAAGATGAGCCGTTTTCATGGCGGTGTTAAAGATCCTAAAACCGAGATGACCAAGCGCTTCTATATGGGTGAAGCTAGTTTATTGTCTGTCTTTTTAGATCCTACCGCAAACGTATTGGCGCCAAATACATTCTACCTTAGCGGGATGTCACTTGGGTATGGGCTCACGGATAAATTTCAGATGACTACAAAATACGCCTCCAATTTCAATGGAGATCTAAATCTGCATCCACGATTACGCTTCATGCATAAAAAAACAGCCGATAAAGAGCGAAGCATGTCTATCGGTTTAGGGTTTCACCGATCCTACCCCATGAGCTCGATCATTGGTAAATATGCACATGCAGTAAAAGTAAATACTAGCGGTGACTCTACCATAAATCAGTTCAGCGAGTTGGAGCTCAAGGACGTGATGAAGAATGATCCAAATAATAATGATAATAATCCAGTGTACGTAGAAGCCTATCTTGTATATACGTCGCATAGAATAAACCCTACAGGACGCGGTAAGGTTGGCTGGACCGTGGGTGGTAAAGTTTCTAATGCATTTTCTAACAATATTCAAGATGAATTAAAAACAGGCTATACATTTGATAAAGATAATTACAAGATACCCTACAGGCTTTGGGCAAGTTTAGATTATGATTTAAGAAAAGATCTAAAGTTTGTTGCCTCTACCTGGATCGATAATGGCTATAGAAGTATGGATGCGGGTCAGGCATTTGAGGATTATATTGGATCAGACGATTCAACGCCACTATCTATTGACTCAATTCGAGGCAAGAAGAGTTTGTTTGATTTTGATTTTGGACTCCTTTATGCGCCCACAGAAAACTTTAGAATCGGTGTGCATTTTCAACAGCCATTCATAGATTTCTACTGGGAGTTTTTCGAATTCTAAAACTAGAATGTTTTAGTTATGATAAAATCATCAGCAATATTTGTAGCTACAATATTTTTTTCATTTGCTCAGAATTACGATCCAAATACAGGCGAGTTGATTAAAAAAGAAGTTTATGATCCACTTACGGGTGAATTAAAGAAAGAAAATAAAGCACAAATAAAAAAGAAAGTTGAACTCAAGACCGGAGAGGTAATTCTTGGTTATTTAATTGCTAACAATGATGACCATGCTATAATTTATTCATCAACTATTGATACTATTAAAATCAAAAAAGAAAACGTAAATACTATTACAGATTATATTGATTCCTCCAAAATCAACAAACAACCACGCTGGGTTCAAGAAAGCATCAAAAAACCCAAAAATACTGAACCGCAGGGACTGCCATCAATGGAAGAATTAAAGCAAGCTGGCGAAACCATAGCTACTTTAGTAATGGTGGTAATTTGGTTAATGTATTATACTGTATCTTGATTAAAATAATCACATTCATTTTTTTAGTTACTTGTGTCTCAGCGCAAGCACAGTACGACCCCATAACCGGTGAGCCGATTCAGCAAAAAAAGTTTGACCCGAACACTGGAGAGGAGATAGAACAAAAATTTGATCCTAACACTGGAAAGCCAGTTGGGCCAGAGAAAAAAGGAGTAACCGCAAAAGTTACTCTAACTACAGGTGATATCATCCAAGGGATACTGGTAAGTCAAGATCGAGAAAAAATTATTGTTGAGTCTGAAATGATAGGTATTGTCACTATTGATAGGGGCAATATTAAAAGCATATCGCTTGGAGGAGTTCCGGTAT
>JAYZHS010000113.1:0-2688 GCA_036166315.1 Fidelibacterota bacterium | reverse complement strand
CCAGTGCATAAGGTAACAATAATTCCTAGAGGTAGAGCTTTAGGCGTCACAATGCAGCTACCTATGGATGAAAAGCATGGTTATTCTAGAGAATATATTACTGGAAGATTAGCAATTTTAATGGGTGGAAGAGCTGCTGAAGAATTAATTTTTAAAGAAATGACTACTGGAGCTGGAAACGACATTGAGCAAGCTACCAACATTGCCAGGAAAATGGTATGCGAATGGGGGATGAGTGATGTAGTTGGTCCGATGACCTTTGGAAAGAAAAATGAAGAAATTTTTCTTGGTAGGGAAATTCAAAGTCAGCGCGATTATTCTGAAGAAATGGCAAAAACCATTGACGAAGAAGTAGTCAAGATAGTCAGAAAAGCACAGCTAACCGCGAATAAGATTTTAAAGAAGGACATTTCTAAATTGCATAAAATTGCTGAAGCGTTATTAAAATACGAAACAATTAATGGTGAAGATGTTTTATCCATTATGAATGGAAAAAAAATAAGACCTTCAAAGAATGGCTCTGTAGCCACTAAGGCGCCCAAAAAAACTACAAGAAAAAATTAATCTATAATTAAATTTAAATTAGTTAAATAAAGCGCCTTTTCATAAGGCGCTTTTTGTATATATAAGATGAATAAAAATAAATTTAAACTTTGGTTAGACAACCCAGATCATTGTTTGATAATGGGAATAATAAACATGACACCAGATTCATTTAGCGATGGAGGAAAATTTAACTCAATTAACAGCGCTATTGATTATGCATATAAGCTATTGGATACTGGTGCAGATATACTTGACATTGGTGGAGAATCTTCACGACCTGGTGCAGATCCAGTTTCAAATAGCGAAGAAATTGATCGCATATCCCCTTTAATAAAGGAATTAGGTAAAAACGCTAATTGTTTGATTTCAGTTGATACTTATAAATCATCAACAGCTAAATTTGGCCTTGATAATGGAGCAACAATTATTAATGATATTTCTGGATTGACATATGACTCAAAGATGGCAAGTGTTATTTCCAATTTCAATGCACCGGTTGTGGTAATGCATATGAAAGGCACCCCTAAAACCATGCAAAAAAATCCAAATTATTTTGATTTAATTAAAGAAATTAAAAGTTTTTTTTCTAAGCAAATAGAATTTGCAATTAAAAATGGGATCAATAGAAAAAATATTATCCTAGATCCTGGTATAGGATTTGGAAAAGGGTTAAATGATAATTTTGAAATCATAGGTAAATTAGATCAAATTTGCGATATGGGATATCCTGTTTTAGTTGGCCCTTCCAGAAAGTCATTTATTGGTGAAGTGCTAAATTTGTCTGTAAATGAAAGATTAGAGGGTAGTTTAGCAGCTGCTAATGCATGCTTAATGAATGGTGCAAAAATGATTAGAGTCCACGATGTTAATGAAACAAAGAAAAGCCTATCTATTATTGAAAAAATTATCGGAAGCGCATAAATGATTCTTTTTGAAATAGGTTTTTTAACCATAACCCTCATTGATCTTATTGATTTAATTCTAGTGAGCTGGCTTTTTCATAAAATATATCTTTATTTTAGAGGGACCAGGGCAGGTCAGATGCTTGTTGGTTTAATTATTCTAATGATTGGATCATTTATTTTTAATGCCTTCGGATTTAGTGCGTCATCGTGGTTGGTAAATCAATTTCAAACCGTCTTAGTTGTGGCGTTTGTGATTTTATTCCAACCAGAACTTAGAAGGCTTTTAATTTATGTAGGCCAAACACGATTTTTTCAACAAATTTTTAGAGTTGGAACACCTAAAACTATAACATCAATTGTGGATGCTACTTCGCAACTTAAAGAAAAAGGTTGGGGTGGATTAATTGTGATTCAAAGAGAGACTGGATTGAGATCCTATAAAGATCAAGGAACTCAAATAAGGGCTGAAGTATCTACTCAGTTATTGCTATCAATTTTTAGCCCTTCATCACCTTTGCATGATGGAGCAGTTATTGTTCAAAATGATTTAATTGATTCTGCAGCCTGTATTTTACCTCTTACTGAGAGTAAAATGGTTGATCCAGAAATGGGTACAAGACATAGAGCTGCGCTTGGAATTACCGAAGAGACTGATGCTATTGTAATTTTAATATCGGAAGAAAGGTCTCAGGTATCCATTGCTGAGAACTCGCATTTTGTAGAAATCGATATGGATGATATTGCTTTAACTAAATATCTTAATGATAAAATGTTTATTTCATCAGGAGATTAGAATATTAATTTGATATATGGACTATAGCGATCTAATAGAACTTTTTAAAAGAACAGAAAAGAAATTTTCTGAATTGCGGAGGCATCTTTGACCTTCAAGCAAAAGAGAATGATTTAAATAAAATGCGTCAGCTCACTTCTGACCAGAATTTTTGGGATGACAATCAATCAGCCTCAAAGCAATTAAAAAAAATTTCTATATTAGAAAAAGAAATTAATCTCTGGAAAAAAATTGATACCTCTTTAAATGATTGTAATATTTTAATTGAATTTTATGAATCAGACGATGTTTCAATTGAAGAAGTTAAAAATGAATTAGAAAACATTGTTGATTTAGTAAATGATTTAGAGCTTAAAACTATACTTGGTCAGCCGCAAGATGTTCAAAATGCTATCATGACAATACATCCTGGCGCAGGAGGGAAAGAAAGTCAGGATTGGGCTG